>DEHU01000156.1 GCA_002352125.1 Competibacteraceae bacterium UBA2792
CCGCCGCATTCGTCGGTCTCGATGTGGGCGGTTTCGTGGCAGATCACGCTGTGATAAGACTGGCAGAGCGCCGCCAGCGACAGGGAGTTAGCCGCCGTGCCGTTGAAAACGAAGAACACCTCGCAGTCGGTTTCGAACAGATCGCGGAATCGGTCGGCAGCCCGCTGCGTCCAGTCGTCGTTACCGTAGGCGGGCGCGTCGCCTTGGTTGGCGGCTAGCAGATAATCTAGGGCCTCCGGGCAAATTCCAGAGTAATTATCGCTGGCGAACTGACGCACCAAGTGATTCATGGCGTATCTCTCTCCTGGCGGCGTGGCTGGTCAAAATAACCCGATCATGCAAAAAGGCACAAGCGCGCATAAAAAACCGCCACGAAGGCGGTGGGTGCAACGGTGGATTTTCGGGTCGGATGGGCCATTCCGTCGATGATATTCGGCGTCAGGAACCTTTGTTATCTTTTTTCGATTTTTTCTCGGCTTTCTTTTCCTTCATGGTTTTGGTCGGTTTTTTCTTGGATTCCTTTTTAATATCGGCGCTTTTGCTCACGATGGTTGCTCCTCTGACCGGTTGAATTGCGGCTGCGTCTAAAAAGTTTGGGCGTGTCCTCGCCGGACCGCTGGAGCGTTCGGCAGCGAAGCCGCGAAGATTTATTTTACGGCGAGCGCCCGTCCGACGATAGAACGAGCAGCGCCGATCGATACCATCGATCGCACTCGCATCGCAACATCCGGCGCGATTTCGGCGCGGGGGCGACAAGCGAAGTTGAGGACGAAGAGGGAACTTGCGCTAAAATGACCGCCAGCAGCCCTCGGCGGCGCCGTAACCCGTTCAAAATAACCGTCAAACGATCCCGATCCAGCCAGCGGAAATAGCGTTGAACCCCCGCCGAGCGGACGTTTTTCAGGAGCCGACATGACCGAATCCGTCAAATACCCGCTCGATGAGAGCCGCATGCCCAATTCGTGGTATAACCTCGTGGCCGATCTGCCCGTGCCGCCGCCGCCCGTGCTGCATCCTGGCACCCTGCAGCCGATTGGCCCGGACGATCTGGCACCGCTGTTTCCCGCATCGCTGATCATGCAAGAAGTTTCCACCGAAAGGGAAATCGAGATTCCAGGACCGGTGCGGGAGATCTACCGGCAATGGCGCCCCAGCCCCCTGTACCGCGCTCGCCGGCTGGAAAAAGCGTTGGGTACGCCGGCGAGAATCTATTACAAATACGAAGGCGTCAGCCCGGCCGGCAGCCACAAACCCAATACCGCCGTCGCNNATCGCCACCGAAACCGGCGCCGGCCAATGGGGCTCGTCGCTGGCTTTTGCCGGTGCGCTGTTCGACATCGAAGTGGAAGTGTTCATGGTGCGGGTGTCCTACCAACAAAAGCCCTACCGCCGGGCGTTGATGGAAACCTGGGGCGCCACCTGCACGCCGTCGCCTTCGGATCGCACGGCTGCCGGCCGCGCGATTCTCGCCAAGCGCCCCGACCATCCCGGCAGCCTCGGCATCGCCATTTCCGAAGCGGTGGAAATCGCCGCCCAGCGCGACGACACCAAGTACGCACTGGGTTCGGTGCTGAACCATGTCCTGCTGCACCAGACCGTGGTCGGGCTGGAAGCGATGACGCAGTTGGAGATGGCCGACGATTATCCCGACGTGGTGGTCGGCTGTACTGGTGGCGGGTCTAACTTTGCCGGCATCGCGTTTCCGTTTTTGGGCGCGCAACTGCGGGGCGGGAAAAAAATCCACATCGTCGCCGTCGAGCCGGCCGCTTGCCCCAGTTTGACCCGTGGCCGATACGCCTACGACTTCGGCGATACCGCCCACCTGACGCCGCTGACCAAGATGCACACCCTGGGATCGACCTTCACCCCGCCCGGCTTCCACGCCGGTGGCCTGCGCTATCATGGCATGGCGCCCCTGGTTAGCCACGTCAAACAACTGGGTCTGATCGAGGCCCGCGCCTATCACCAGATCAGTTGTTTCGAGGCCGGCGTGCTGTTCGCCCGCGTCGAGGGCATCTTGCCGGCGCCAGAAGCCAACCACGCCGTGCGCGGCGCGATCGACGAGGCGCTGCGTTGCAAGGAGGAAGGCGTCAGCCGGGCGATCCTGTTCAATCTCTGCGGCCACGGTCACTTCGACATGCAGGCGTACATGGACTATTTCGCCGGCAAGCTGACCGACCAAAACTACGACGAGGCCGAACTGGCGATGGCCTTGGCTGGACTCCCTTCGGTATCGGCGTAAATCCGGGCGGGTGCGCGGCTTTCGAGCCGCCCCCGCCGCCGCTTCAAACCAACCGCTTCAGCCAGAACACCATCGGCTTTGGGGTTTCGGCATCTTCGTCCAACTCCCGCCAGGAAAAAGTCGTGCGCAATTCCGGATGCTTGACGAACCCGCGCCGGTTCCAGAAGGTATCTAGCGGCACATAACCCACCGGCCGGCGCGGATGGTCGGCGGGCCGTTCGATGGCGCAGAAACAGGCGATATCGAAGCGGGCCAAATCCCGGGCGTGCGTTTCCCGTTCCTCGAAGAAGCGGTTGCCCAGCCCTTTTCCCCGATATTCAGGTAACAAAACCGACTCACCGTAGTAGAAAATCCGGCGCGGATCGTAGCCATGTTCCAGGAATGGCTTGATCGCTTCCGGCGTTTCGGCTTCCATCGGCACGCCGCTGGATACGCCCACGACCCGGCCACCATCCCAGACTAGCACCATGACGCTGCCCGGAGCATTGGCGTAAGTTCTAAGGTACTTTTCCTCGTATTCCGTACTACCATCATAAAGATATGGATATCCGCGAAACACCCGAATGCGCAGCCGCGCCAGTTCGGGCAGGTAGGCGCCGATATCGCTACCGGACGTTCGCTGAACGCGCAGTTCTTGGGACATGTTTTTCCTTTCTAACTTGAGTCAACAACCGAATATGTGGATCAATTGCGAATCGGAGTATAAGGTTTGTCCTGTACACCTTTGTGCAAATTGGTGTATCGATATAGCGATTGCGCTCGCCGCTCGTCGCAGCGACGGCGTGCGGTTCAGATCGGATTCCCTTAGTGGAATTTTAGGGGTTTGCGCCGGTTTTCATCATTTTTGATGCGAGGCATCCATGTTTTGGGGTAATAAAGACAAAAACAAAAAAGCGACCGACGCCCGATCTGGCACTCCCACCTCCCCGGCCAGCGACGATCCCGCGCTGGATGCGACGGCCTCGCTGCTCCGCATCCTGGGTAAGTATGCCTTCGATCTCGATCAATACGACGCGAAAACGATCAATGACCTGTGCCAACAATGGGCACGGCATGTCCTGATCGCCGCTCCACACCCCGGCACCGAACGAGGCAAAGTTGTCGCCAGCGAAATCACCGACCGCAACTGGCAAGGCTTACAAGATTTTGTAACCCAGTTGCGGCAACAGGAAAAAGCCTACGTCACCAGCAACTTTAAAGAAATTCGCCACGTTCTCGGCGATTTCATCGATACTCTGGGCAAAGTCATCGTCGAAGGCCAGGAAGATCAAACGGAAATCGGCACCCAACTCAACCGTCTCAAAACCGTCGTCGAAAGCAACGCTCCGCTGGATACCATCAAGCGCGAAGCCATGCGAGCGATTGATACCATCGGACACATTACCGAGGAGCGACAGCGGACACAGCACGAGGCACTAGCTCAATTAACCGGTAAAATCAAATGCATGCGCGAGGAATTGAGCGCGGCGCGGCGGGAAATGGAACTGGACCCTCTCACTCGCCTGTACAACCGCAAGGCCTTCGACCAGCAATTGCTCCGCACCGTCGAATTCAACAAGCTCTCCGGTCAGCCTGCTTGCCTGCTGATGGCGGATCTCGATCACTTCAAGCAAATCAACGACGGTTTCGGGCATCTGGCAGGGGATTTAGTGCTTAGAAAATTCGCCGATTGTTGCGTGCAAATCTTTCCGCGCCGCAGCGATTTCGTGGCCCGCTACGGCGGCGAGGAATTCGTCGTCATCCTGCAAGAAGCGTCCACCGAAATCGCTACGATGTTGGGCGACAAGCTATTGCGGGCGGTGCGGGAAATGCGCGTTCCGTTCGAAGGCCGCGAGATACAGATCACGGTCTCCGTGGGAATCGCCGAACTGAATACTCAAGACGATTCGTCGGGTTGGTTGCGGCAAGCGGACAGCGCTTTGTATCGCGCCAAACAAGAGGGACGGGATCGCCTTGCACGTTGAAAAGCGTGGCGAATTGCAGGAACTGACCACATGGTTTTCTCGCGCAGTCCCATCGGCGTCGGCCTTTTCCCGGGGCGGTCAACGGCCGATAGACGATAACCGCCGAT
>DEHU01000158.1 GCA_002352125.1 Competibacteraceae bacterium UBA2792
GGCGTCCCAGCCCTCGAACACCAGGATGGTCGAAACCTTGCGCTCGCGCGCCATCCGCTGGAGCTGGTTCAGCTTGGCCTGATAGCGCTTCAATTCTGCATCGTAGTCGTTCTTGGACAAAGCCTTGCTCATGTCCAGCCGCGACAGCACGGTCACCGGCACCGGTGGGTCCGCATCCGCTGCAGGTTTCGGGTGAATACCGCCGTCGCCGTTGCCGCCGGCCGGCGGCGCATTGGCTTCCTCCAGGCGAAACCGGATGGCGTCGCGGAGGGCGGTGGCGACGGCGACGCTACGATACCGTTCATCGTAGCCCTCGATGATTTTCCAGGGCGCGAGTCCGGTACTGGTTTTCATGATGGTGCGCTCGGCGGCAGCGATGAACTGATCGTACAGCTCCCAATGCTGCCAATCGCGCTTGGATATCCGCCAGTGNNCGGGTTCTTTTCCAGCTTGCGCAGCCGATCCTTTTGCGCGGATCTGGATAGGTGCATCCAGAATTTCAGAATCAAGGCGCCGTCGTCGGCCAAGGTCTTTTCGAAGGTCTTGATCCGCTCCAGCCGCTCGTCGAATTCGGCCGGCCCGGTGTGGCCGTAAACGCGGTCGAGGATCGGCATCGAATACCACGAACTCAGAAACAAACCGATTCGTCCCTGAGGGGGCAATTCGCGCCAGAATCGCCAATACTCGGGCCGGTCGCGTTCCTCATCGGACGGTTCGCCAAAGGCGCGGGTGATCAACCAACGCGAATCCAACCACTCGTGCAACTGGTTCACCGTCTCACCCTTGCCAGCGCCATCCACGCCGGCAAACACCACGATGACCGGAAATTTGGCCTTCCGCAATGCCATTTGCATCATCAACAAATCTTCCCGCAACGGCGGAACCTGTTGATGATAGTCCCCTTTGGGTAGCTTGCGTTGCAACTCGGCGGTTCTAAACATGGGGCTTCTCGTTCGCGCTGATGTGGACAATGGACCGATCAGGGATTTCCGAGCGGCATCTAAAAATAAATTTTACTATGTTTTCAAAATGTTCATTTAGAATTGCCCAACCGGCAACCTCTTGGGGCCGGCTGGGCGGCTTGCAACCACGCAGATTGTGCTAATCTAGTCTCGTTGACCGACAGACGCTCGACTCTCCCGCTTGAGTCAGAACGGTCGCCCGACCGTCAGCCCGCGACCAAGCCCGTTGATAACAAATGTAGGAGAAACCGATGAAGCGGCGGCTATTGGCCAGTCTGGTTCCGGCGGTAATGGCTCTTTCCGGCCCCGTCCAAGCGGACATTTACGCTTTCGTGGACAGCAACGGTATTCGACACCTAAGCAACGTCCCCAACGACCCGCGCTACAAATTGGTGATGCGCACGCCGGCCTACCGCAAGGAATCCGCCCAAGTTTCCAGTTATGCGCCGCTCAACTTGTACGGTGGTGGCGTTTGGGGCGCCCAGCGCGGTTACCCTCGAACGGCCACCCGGTCCAGACCGCTTCGGGTCAACGAGCAAAACCGCCAGCGGTTCGCCGCCGACGTCAGCCGCATCGCGACGCAGTATCGGCTCGAACCGGCTTTGATGCACGCCGTGATCAGCGCTGAATCCTCCTATAACCCTTGGGCGGTCTCACCCAAGGGCGCCATGGGCCTGATGCAACTGATGCCTGGCACCGCCGAGCGGTTCGGGGTCAACAATCCCTACGATCCGATCGCCAACATGCACGGTGGCGCCCGCTATCTGCGCTGGCTGCTCGACCAGTTCAGCGACACCCGGCTGGCGGTGGCTGCCTACAACGCCGGGGAGGGTGCGGTGCAGAAATACGGCAACCAGGTCCCTCCTTACCAGGAAACCCAAACCTACGTCGTGCGGGTTTTGAATTTCTATCAGCAATACAAAGGTAGCGGTCTGTACAACACCGCGTACAACGCGCCTTATAGCGCCAACGCGGCCGGTAGTTCGCTGGCCTACAACGGCGGAAACACCGGCGGCTACTCGAACCGCTCCGGCGTCACCATCATCACTCCGCGCACGAGCAAACTGTCGCCCGGCGTGGCCGTGGTCCCGGGTAACTCCGGCTCGGCTACCATTCCGCGCACCTACCTGACGCCTACCGGCACCAAGATCATCGTCGGCAACAGCGGCGACGCGAAGAATAACGTCCGGCGTCCCGCCGCCGTCTATTCGGTCGACCCAAACCGCCCAGCCGCCTCGTCGAACCGCGCCCCTCTTTTCGCCGGCAACGACAAGTAACCGATGCATGATCCATCGCCGTCCCCAGCGCGGCGCCACCTATCGGGATTCCGCCGCCGAAATACCCGACGGTAAGGGGCGTGTTTCGCCTCGGCGATGGCGCGCGATCTCCGCCGTCGTTTTCCTCCTCGCCCTCGCCGGCGATATCGGTGCGACGGAATCGCTGCAAAGCTGGCGCGAAGCCTTTCAATCGGCTGATCGGTCGCTGCAAAACGGCGAGCAGGTCGATTATTCGGCTCTCCGCGCTTATCCGCTTTACCCTTATTTGCGTTACCGGGACCTGTCGCGCCGGCTGCCGGAATGGCCCGCCGCCGAAATTGGCGATTTTCTGCAACACCATGCCGATTCACCGCTATCCGGGCAGTTGCGCAACGCTTGGCTGCGGCAACTCGCCAAAACCAATCGCTGGGACGATTACCTGCGCGACGCTGTTCCCTCGCGCGATCCAACGCTCGACTGCTGGCGGCGGCAAGCTTTGTTGAATGCCGGCCAAGGCGAACTCGCACTGCGCGGCTTTGCCGCGTTCTGGTTGCGCGGCGCTTCCCTCCCTGTTGCCTGCGATCCGGTCATCGCCGCCTGGCGAACTCGGGATGGCCTGCCTCCGGCCTTGCTTTGGCAACGATTTGCCTTGGCGATGACCAACCGCAACCTCGGGCTGGCGCGTGCCCTGCGCACGGACATGCCCGCCGCCGACCAATCCTTGGCGGACGCTTGGCTGCTCGTCGCCGGCGATCCGCAGCACATTCTGGATCTCCCCCGCTCCGAGGCCGTCGATCCACGTATTGCCGAGATACTCGGCGATGGCTTGAAACGATGGGGCAAGCAGGACGCGCTAGGCGCGGCGGCGGCACTCGATGTCCTCAAGGAGCGCTACCGACCGCTCGCGCCTCGGTTAGCGGATGCGGAACGGCTGCTAGCCCTGTGGATCGCCAGCGACTACGATTCGACTGCGCTGGCGCGACTGACCGCGCTACCGGACTCGGCGGTGGACGGCGCGGTGCGAGAATGGCGCGTGCGGGTCTGCCTGCGGCAGAACGACTGGACGGCGGCATTGCGTTGGCTGGACCAATTGTCTGCACCAGAACAGAACAGTCCGCGCTGGCAATACTGGCGAGGCCGGGCACTGGAAGAGTTGGGTAAAACCGAGGAAGCGCGACAGGTTTACCGGAGCATCGCCGGCCAGCGGGACTACCACGGCTTTTTGGCCGCCGACCGGCTCGGCATATCCTATGCTATCGCCAACGTTCCGCTGGCGGTTCCGGCGACCGAACTGGATGCATTGCTAGCCGGTTCTGCCGGCTTGCAGCGCGCGCGCGAGCTGTACGTCCTGGGCCGAGAGGCCGAAGCCGAAGCCGAATGGCGGCAAGCCACGCAAAGCTTCGACGGCCTGGCCCTCAAGCGGGCCGCGTTGCTGGCCCACCGCTGGGATTGGCACCACCAAGCCATCGTTACCATCGCCCGGGCCGAATACTGGGACGACCTGGATTTGCGTTTTCCGCTGGCCTATCGGGATGGCGTGGTAAACAACGCCCGCGCCGGTGCGCTGGACCCGGCCTGGGTCTATGCCGTCATCCGCCAGGAGAGCGGCTTTCGCTCCGATGCTCGCTCGCCAGCCGGCGCGCTGGGTTTGATGCAACTCATGCCGGCTACCGGTTTGCAGATCGCGCGGGAGTTGCGGGACGAAGCCACCGATGCGTCCGTCCTGCTGCGAACCGACACCAATATCCGCTACGGCGTCCAATATCTCCAACGAATGCTGGAACGGCTACAAAACAACCCGGTACTGGCCACCGCCGCCTATAACGCCGGCCCCAACAAGATCGCGCAATGGTTGCCAGCCCGCACCCCCGTATCGGCCGACGTGTGGGCGGAGACTATTCCGTACCAAGAAACGAGAAGCTACGTACAGCGGGTGCTGGAATACGCCACCATTTACGCCCAGCGACTGAGTTTGCCGGAACCGGTTTCCCTCGGAGCCCGGATGAGGCCGATACAGCCGGCGGAACCAATCGCCAAAAGCTCCGGTTGAACCATCGATCCACCGTCGCGAAACATGGACCGGCGGCTTAGCCGCCCTCCAGCTCCCAGCCTTCGATGGCGAAAAAACATTAACGTGATGCGCGGCCTTTCAACTGGAAAAGCCGCGCATCGCGCTGGAGATTTTCGTTACTGCGGAACCTCGGGAAACAGGATATACGGTTCTCTTGGAGTTTGATCCGGCGGGAGGTAAGCGGGCACCGATTCGCCAGCAGGCCCCAAATACCTTATGAATCGATAGAGCGCGCGCAAGTCTTGTTTCGTCATATCACGAAGAGCAAACCAGGGCATCGGCGGGCGGAATTGAGCGGTATGGGCCACCTCGACCCACCGATCCTCCGACAGATTGCCTATATACAACCTCAGATTGACCGGATAAGTGGTCCCCCAAGGGCCACGCCAGCCTAGGCGATCACCGACAAGCCAGTCCTTCTCGGGAATTTTTCCGCCTGTCCGAGCATAGCCCGGGGTGTGGCAGTCGTTACAACCCGCAATTTTGACCAGGTACCTTCCGCGCTCGACTAACTTTGCTACCGATTCTGCCAATGCATCCTTGGCAGACATGAAGAACGCCGCGCAGGCAGCATGCCGGCTGGCCACCAGCAATAAATCTTTGCGCGTGCGCAGCTCCCGATTGCTCGGATTTCGCTTACCGATCATCGACTTGCTGGAGCTATGGCAGGATTGCTACCAGATCGATCCAAACCTGTTCCCGTTGGATTTAGCTGGTTGGCGCGAACTCCACGACGTGAAGCAAGCGAAATTCGAGAGGTCGTCCTTTGCCTTCTAAACCGAACGGTCGTCCGGGTGCCTTGCCCCGCCATACGGATTCGTCGATTAGAAAATCCTCGCCATAGAGTCTTTCTTTGGGACGACTTAGTACTCCGTAAATTAAGT
>DEHU01000226.1 GCA_002352125.1 Competibacteraceae bacterium UBA2792
TCGCCGGGCACGGCGCGAGTGGACCGGGCCGATAAGATGCCGATTTACGCCGCGCAGGGTATCTCGTTTCTATGGCTGATCGATCCGGCCCCGCACACTTTGGAAGTGTTCGTGTTGCGCGATGGACGCTGGTTGCTGGAGCATGTTTATCAGCAGGACGAGGAAGTTTGCGCCGCGCCGTTCGAGGCGATCGCGTTTTCGCTGGGAACGCTGTGGGCTTGAGAGATTATGTCGAGATGGCGCTTCCATATCGGCCCTGAAATCGGCTTTCCCTGCATCAGAATGAATGACTCTGGCGCCGGGGTGGTTCGAAACGGCGATGCCGTGAGCCCTCTTGGACGAGCTCAGATGGTGACGGCCTCGAAAACCTTACGGGCTTGTCGCCATTGGCGGCGGGGTCTGGTATCTTGTAGCGTCTTTTGGCTACCCCCCATCGCGGCATGACTCGATTCATTTTCATCACCGGCGGCGTGGTNNCGACGACGGCGCCGAGACCGATCTCGACCTCGGCCACTACGAGCGCTTCGCCTGCATGACTGCCACCCGGCGCAACAACTTCACCACCGGGCGCATCTACGAAAACGTGATCCGCAAGGAACGGCGCGGCGACTACCTCGGCGGCACGGTGCAGGTGATTCCCCACATCACCGACGAAATCAAGCGCTGCATCCGGCTGGGCGCTGGCGAAGCCGACATCGCCCTGGTCGAAATCGGCGGCACGGTGGGCGATATCGAATCGTTGCCCTTTCTGGAGGCCATCCGCCAGATGGGGGTGGAACTGGGCCGCGAACGCTCCCTCTTCATTCACTTGACTTTGGTGCCCTACATCAAGTCATCCGGCGAATTGAAGACTAAGCCGACCCAGCACTCGGTCAAGGAACTCCGCTCCATCGGTATCCAGCCCGACGTGCTGCTGTGNNGCCGACACCATCTACCGGATTCCCCTGCTGCTGCACGCGCAGGGCGTAGACGACATCGTGGCGCGCAAGCTGCGGCTGGACAATCTGCCACCGGCCAAACTGGCCGACTGGGAGCGGGTGGTGCGGGCGATCGAAGCCCCGGCCGGCACGGTAGACGTCGCCATGGTCGGCAAATACGTCAATTTGACCGACGCTTACAAGTCCTTGAACGAAGCGTTGTCGCACGGCGGTATCCAATCCCGGACCCGGGTTAATATTCACTACATCGATTCCGAACACATCGAGCGCAGCGGAACCACCTGCCTGAAGGGAATGGATGCTATCTTGGTGCCGGGCGGTTTCGGCGAANNTGATCACCGAATGGACCGACGAGGATGGCACCGTTCAGCAACGGGGAGAAGGCGACGATCTCGGCGGCACCATGCGGCTGGGCGCCCAACCCTGCCGGCTGGTTCCCGATAGTCTGGCCCGCGCGACTTACGGCAAAGACGTGGTCACCGAACGCCACCGCCATCGCTACGAATTCAACAACCGTTACCGCGAACGGCTACGCGCCGCTGGCTTGGCATTCTCGGGCTATTCGCTGGACGACCGGCTGGTGGAGATGATCGAGCTGCCTGGCCATCCCTGGTTTTTGGGTTGCCAGTTCCACCCGGAATTTACCTCCACCCCGCGCACCGGCCATCCGCTGTTTCAGGGTTTCGTCGAGGCGGCGATTCGGCAACGCCAACAGCGTCGGCAGGAAGTGATCGCGCCATGATGAAATTGTGCGGTTTCGAGATCGGTTTGGACCGGCCTTTGTTTTTGATCGCCGGTCCTTGCGTGATCGAATCCGAGCAATTGGCGTTAGATACGGCCGGCCGGCTCAAGGATATCGCCGGGCGTTTGGGTATACCTTTTATCTACAAATCTTCCTTCGACAAGGCCAATCGCTCTTCGCACCAGAGCTTTCGCGGCCTCGGTCCGGAGAAAGGGCTAAAGATTCTGGAAGCGGTCAAGTCGCAGATCGGCGTACCCGTGCTGACCGACGTGCACGAATACACCCCGCTGGAAGAGGTCGCTGCCGTGGCCGATGTTCTGCAAACCCCTGCATTCCTGTGTCGGCAGACCGATTTCATCCAGAGCGTGGCCCGCCAAGGCCGGCCGGTCAACATCAAGAAAGGTCAGTTTCTCGCCCCTTGGGACATGCGCAACGTGGTTGCCAAGGCGCGCGTCGTCGGCAACGATCACATCATGGTCTGCGAACGCGGCGCTTCCTTTGGTTACAATAATCTGGTGTCCGATATGCGGGCGCTCGTGGTCATGCGCGCTACCGGGTGTCCGGTGGTGTTCGACGCCACCCATTCGGTGCAGTTGCCAGGTGGCCAAGGGAACGCATCCGGTGGCCAGCGCGAATTCGTGCCGGTGCTGGCACGGGCAGCGGTGGCGGCAGGCGTCGCCGGGTTGTTCATGGAAACCCATCCCGACCCAGACAAGGCTTTGAGCGATGGCCCGAACGCTTGGCCGCTGGATCGGATGGAACAGTTGTTGGTCGCGCTCAAGGCGCTGGACGCAACGGTCAAGCAACAGGGTTTTCTCGAAACGGAACTGATCCGATAATTTGATTCGTCAACACGCGTAACGCACCCAGAGGAGTTAAAAAATGTCGAAAATCAAGTCGATTCAAGGACGCGAAATTCTCGACTCGCGCGGCAACCCGACCGTCGGCGTGGATGTCGTCCTGGAATCTGGCGCCAAGGGCAGCGCCGGCGTGCCGTCCGGTGCCTCCACCGGCAGCCGCGAGGCGCTGGAATTGCGGGACGGCGACAAGAGCCGCTATCTTGGCAAGGGCGTGCTCAAAGCCGTCGCCAACGTCAACGGCGAACTGCGCAACGCCCTGCTCGGCATCGAAGCGGCCGATAACCAGGTAGCCATCGACCAGAAGATGATCGACCTGGACGGCACTCCGACCAAGAGCCGGCTCGGTGCCAACGCTATCCTCGGCGTCTCGATGGCCGTCGCTCACGCCGTCGCCGCCGAGAAAGGCGTACCGCTGTACAAGTATCTGAATCCCACCGGCCCCTACCACCTGCCGGTGCCGATGATGAATATCCTCAACGGCGGCGCCCACGCCGACAACAGCGTGGATATGCAGGAGTTCATGATCATGCCGGTCGGTGC
>DEHU01000029.1 GCA_002352125.1 Competibacteraceae bacterium UBA2792
CGGAACGCTACATCATTCCGGAATTACAGGAATTCGAGCACAAGGCGTTGCGCGCTCAGGAACAGGCGTTGGCGCGGGAAAAAGCCTTGTACGATGCCTTGCTGGACCACCTGATCGCCCGCCTGCCCGCGTTCCAGGCCAGCGCCGCCGCGCTGGCGGAANNCTGGCCGAGCGCGCCGCCGCGTTGCGCTGGAACCGGCCGGAGCTGGTGGCCGAGCCGGGCATCGAGATCGAAGCCGGCCGCCACCCGGTGGTCGAGCAGGTGTTGGACGAGCCGTTCGTGCCCAATGATCTGCAACTCGAACCAGAACGGCGGCGGATGTTGATCGTCACCGGCCCAAATCTGGGGGGGAAATCCACTTTCATGCGCCAGACCGCGCTGATCGTGCTGCTGGCGCATCTTGGCAGCTTCGTCCCCGCCGAACGGGCAGCAATCGGTCCCATCGACCGGATTTTCACCCGCATCGGTGCTTCGGACGATCTGGCGACAGGCCGCTCGACCTTCATGGTCGAGATGAGCGAAGCGGCCAACATCCTGCACAACGCCACCCCGCATAGCTTGGTGCTGATCGACGAGATCGGGCGCGGCACCAGCACCTTCGACGGCTTGGCGCTAGCTTGGGCTTGCGCGGTGCACTTGGCGGAAAAGGTGCGCGCTTTTACCCTGTTCGCCACGCACTATTTCGAATTGACCCGCTTGCCCGACGAGCAGGCCGGTATCGCCAACGTCCATCTCGATGCGGAGGAACACGGCGAGAGCATCGTCTTCATGCATCGCGTCCAAGATGGGCCGGCGGATCGCAGCTACGGGCTGCAAGTGGCGGCATTGGCGGGCGTACCGCCGGCGGTGATCCAGCAGGCCCGTCAACGGTTGCGGCTGCTAGAACGACAGATGCTGCGGCGAGAGCTACCGGGACGGACAGCGGCGGCGTCCCCGCAACTGCCGCTGTTCGGAGAAGCGACGCCCCCCGTTGTCGCCGCGCTGGCGGAACTCGACCTCGACGCGCTCGCGCCAGAACGGGCGTTGGCCGAACTGAGGCGGCTAAAAAAGTTGAGCGGCGTTTGATGCCCGGTTGGCGCACGATCTGCGTGATCCGGCCTTCGTAACCCCCCGGACCACACGCGCGCCAACCGAACCCAGTCCCACGATCCCTGCTGCCCGGTCAATTTTGTTTGACGCTTGGAGCACCATTGGCCATCCGCCACTCGCGAGCCAGCTCTTGCGCGCGCGCCAAATCTTTTTCGTTCAGTTGGCTGATGGCGTATTCCAGGGGTTGGGCCGCTCCGACGTAGCCGCTAGACACCGCCAGATCCAGCCACAAATGCGCTTTAATCCAATCCCGTTCGACTCCGCGGCCGTTGCTATACAGCATCCCCAAGCCGTACTGCGCCAGCGGCAAGCCGTTGTTGGCCGCTCGCTCGAACCAGCGAACTCCCTGCCGGTCATCGCGGGGCATGCCTCGTCCGGTCACGTAAGCCAGGCCCAACATCAGTTGAGCCAGAGGCAAGTTCTGCTCGGCCGCCTTGCGGTACCACGCCACGGCCTGCGCATCGTCGCGCGGTACGCCGCCGCGACCTTCCGCGTACAGCAACCCCAGGTTCAACTGGGCAGCGGGCAAGCCGCGCTCGGCCGCCTTGCGGTACCACGCCGCAGCCTGCGTATCGTCGCGCGGTGTGCCCCGGCCCATGGCATACATGACCCCGATGCCGAATTCCGCTTCGGCGGCGCCCTGTTTGGCGGCTTCTCGAAACCATTGCAGCGCCTGCCGGTCGTCTTGCGATACCCCCAAACCACCGGCATACATTCCGGCAACACGGATCTGGCTTTCGGTGTGGCCCTGTTCAGCCGCTTTGCGGTACCAGTCGACGGCCTGGCCGTCGTCGCGTCCGACCATCTCGCCTCTGGCATAAAGCGCGGCCAACAGATATTGGGCTTCGGCATAGCCTTGTTCGGCCGCCTTGCGCAACCAGTCCAAGCCTATCCGGTTATCGCGCGGCACGCCGCGGCCGACGAAATAGTGCTCCGCTAACCGTATCTGGGCTTCGGGGCTGCCGCCCGTAGCGGCCTGCACCAACAATTGCATCCCTCTGGTCTGATCCAGTTCCACCCCGCGACCGCTCAGATAACCGTTGGCCAATTCCAGTTGCGCTAGCGGTAGGTTCTGGTCAGCGGCCCGCCGGAACCACCGCAAGGCTTCTCGCTCATCGCGTGGCACACCGCGGCCGTCGGCATACATGCGCCCCAAATAATATTGCGCCAGCGGTAGATTTTGGTCGGCCGCCTGCCGGAACCACTTCAATGCTTCGGCGTCGTTTCGGGCTGCACCTTTTCCCTCTGCGTACATCTGCCCCAGACTCAGTTGGGCCGGCCCCAAACCTTGCTCTGCGGCCTTGCGAAACCAGGAAAAAGCTTCCTCGGGACCGGGCGGCACGCCCCGGCCGCTCAAATAACGCACGGCCAAGTTGTACTGGGCCTCGGCATGGTTCTGCTCGGCCGCCTTGCGGTACCAGCGCAGCGCATCCCGGTCGCTGGCCGTCACCCCGCGTCCGGCGGCGTACATCGCCCCGAGCGTGAATTGCGCGCCGGGATGTCCCTTCTCGGCGGCCTTCTGATACCACTGGACCGCTTCCTTGTCGTTGCGCGACACGCTCCGGCCGCTGGCATAGAAGTTTCCCAGCTCGAACTGCGCGTTGGCGTTTCCCTGCCCGGCCGCTTTCTGATACCAGTTCATGGCCTCTCGATCATCGCGCGCCGTGCCTTGGCCATTGGCATACGCGCTGGCCAGCATGTATTGCGCTTCGGCGTTGCCGCGTTGCGCTGATCGGCGCAACCACAATAGCGGCTCCCGTTCGCTGGACGCTGCACCGGGATTCTCGACATAGATCATGGCCAGATGAAACTGGGCGTTGGCATTGCCTTGCATCGCCGCGCGCCGCAACCATTCGATGGCGTTGCTCTGGCTCCGCACCACCCCTTCGCCGCGCAGATACATGAGGCCAACCATGGTCTGAGCCCTGGGATCGCCCTGTTTCGCCCAGGTCATGTATTCTTCGAACGCCGCGCCGAAATCGCCGCGCCGGTAAGCCTCGGCAGCACTGTTGGTGACGGCATCGGGCGATATCGGCCGGGTATCGCCGTAGTGCCAGACACCCTTGTCGTCCTGCCATTTTTTGAGGCTGGTATCGGGCGGCGGCGCTGCGTAGACCGCTGCGGCCAACACGATCGACAACAACGCGATCTTGCGCATGACTACCTCCGCATCGAGAATGCCGGAACGCGCTTGAATTCCTGCAAACCGTCTCAATAATTTACGAACATTACCGCAACCGCCGCCCGCTTGGCCACCGCTCGTCGGCAACGCTCCGCCAACCGTCGGCTCGCACCACCCAGCATCTATAATCTGCTATAGATAGTGTGCAATTATCGCTGGGCTCCCACTCAAACCAGCAAATCTCAACGAGGGCATCCACATGGCCATCAGTTTGCAAAAAGGACAGCGCATCAGCTTGGAAAAAGAAGCCGGGCGCGGCCTGAGCCGAGTCGTCATGGGGCTGGGCTGGAGCATGAAGCAGGTCCAAACCCGGGGGTTTCTCGGCTTCGGCGCCGGCACGCGTCAGGAAGCGGTAGACCTGGACGCATCCTGTCTGCTTTTCGACGCCGGCGGCAATCTCGTGGACACCGTTTGGTTCCGACAACTGGAAAGCCGTTGTGGCTCCATCCGGCACAGCGGCGACGACCGCTCCGGCGGCGGCGAGGCCGGCGCCGAGAACGAGCGGATCACCATCGGCCTAAACCAAGTGCCCGCAACGGTGCAGGCGCTGATCTTCACCGTCAACAGCTTCAGCGGCGAAGGCTTCGCCGGCATTCCCAGCGCGTTTTGCCGGATCGTGGACGGCGCCAACGGTGGCGAGATCGCCCGCTTCGATCTATCGCTGGAAGGCGGCAACTACACCGGCTTGATCATGACCAAACTATACCGCCACAACGACGAATGGAAACTACAAGCTATCGGCGAGCACGCCAGCGGCCGCACCTTCCACGATCTGCTGCCGGCGGTCCGGCCCTATCTGTGATCTGAACGAGAATTCCATCATGGATCTACAACCCGGCCAAAATTTCTCCATCACCAAGCAAAGCCCGGCGACGACCGCCGCCGAAATCGTGCTCGGATGGGAGCCGTCTAACACGGCGCTGACCATCGATTCCAGCGCCTTCGCGCTGACCGCTCAAGGCAAAGTGCGCAGCGACGACGATTTCGTGTTTTACAACCAGCCGGCGTTGCCCGGTGGCGGCATCCAGCGCGCTGGCGACGGCCGCACCTTCACCGTCGCCTTTGCCCAACTCCCGCCGGCCATCGAGCGGATCGTCGTCGCGTTGACCATCGACCAAGGCCAGCGGCGCGGGCAGTCGTTCGGCCAGTTGAACCAGGTGCGGGCGGAAATCCGCGATGCGCAAAGCAAGACATCGCTGGCGACGTTTCCGCTGGCGACCAAAATGATGCCGGAAACCGCGCTGATCGTCGGCGAATTTTATCAGCGCAACGGCGAATGGAAATTCCGCGCCGTCGGTCAAGGTTTCGTCGGTGGTTTGGGACCGCTGGCCCGCCAACACGGCGTGGATGTGGGCGACGATCCCGACGCCGCAGAAGCCGCCGCACCACCACCCGCCCCTCCTTCTCCGGCGCCGCCCCGCCCCGCCGCTCCGGCTGCCGCGCCGA
>DEHU01000316.1 GCA_002352125.1 Competibacteraceae bacterium UBA2792
TCGCTGCAACCCACGCCCGAGGAGCTCACCGCGCTCTGGCTGTCGCTCAAGATCGGGCTGTGGTGCACCGGATTGATTGCGATCCCCGGCATCGTCACCGGCTGGCTACTGGCGCGACTACAGTTTCCCGGCAAGGCGGTCGTGGATGGATTGGTGCATCTACCGCTGGTGTTACCGCCGGTGGTCCCCGGTTATCTGTTGCTGCTGTTGCTGGGCCGGCAAGGACCGGTCGGCCGCTGGCTGTACGAGACCTGGAGCATCGCGCTGGCGTTCACCTGGCAGGGCGCGGTGATCGCCTCGGCGCTGATGGCGTTTCCGCTGATGGTCCGGGCGGTGCGGCTGGCGGTAACGCTGGTGGAGCCTCGCCTGGAGGAAGCGGCGCGCACTTTGGGCGCGGGACCGTTGCGAGTCTGGCTGACGGTGACCGTGCCGCTGTCGCTGCCCGGCATTTTGACCGGACTGGTGTTGGCCTTCGCCCGCAGCCTGGGCGAATTCGGCGCGACGGTAACCTTCGTCGGCAACGTGGCCGGAGAAACGCGCACCCTGCCACTGGCGATTTATACCTATACCCAGATTCCCGGCGGCGACGGCCCAGCGTTGCGGCTGGTGGTCATTTCCATCCTGCTGGCGCTGGTGGCGCTGTGGGTCAGCGAACTGGGCGCCCGGCGGATAGAGCGGCTGCTAGGAAACCGGAGAGCTTGATGGTGACCGCTATCGACAGGCCGAATAGCCAGTCTATACATCCTAATCGCATTTATTGAGGAGCTGGATCATTGACTTTCTCTGAGATCAAAAAAAAAGACTGGCCCTCCTACGGAGTGGGCGATACGTCCTACCAAGCGGCGGGTGGTGAAGCGGGCATCAGAAAGCTGGTCGATGATTTTTACGATGCCATGGATCGGCTTCCCGGAGCCTCAAAAATCAGAGCCATGCATCCGGTGGATCTGGCCATCTCCAGGGACAAGCTGGCTCGCTTCCTGTGCGGCTGGCTGGGTGGCCCAAGCCTTTACGCGGAACGATATGGCTCCATCAACATACCTCAAGCACACAGACGTTTTGAAATTGGCTCCAGCGAACGCGATGCGTGGTTATCGTGCATGGCGGAAGCACTGAAAAACCAACCCTACGCTGAGGAGTTCAAGCAATATTTGCTCGAACAACTGTACATTCCTGCCGAGCGCAGCAGAAACAAGGCATGAGCGTTCAACGTTCGTCGATGACCAAGTCGAGCCCCATCACCCCATGATGCCACTGATCCCCGATAGCGAAATCGACCGCTGGTTGGCCGAAGATGTCCCTTTCGGCGACCTGACCACCCACGCGCTGGGCATCGGCGAGCGGCCGGGACGCATGGTGTTCGAGGCACGCGATGCGATGGTGGTGGCAGCGTCCGAGGAAGCCGCCCGGCTGCTGGTTCGGGTCGGTTGCACGGTGGACGTGCTGTGTCCGAGCGGTCGCCCGGTCGAAGCGGGCGACTCGCTGCTGGCGGCTACAGGGCCGGCTGCAGCGCTGCTCGCCGGCTGGAAGGTGGCGCAGACGCTGATGGAATACGCCTCGGGCATCGCGACCGTCGCGCGCCGCATCGTCGAAGCCGCGCACGCCGTCAATCCGGCGGTCGTCGTCGCCTGCACCCGCAAGACTTTTCCCGGCACCAAGGCCCTCTCGCTCAAGGCGATCCTGGCGGCGGGTGCGGTACCGCATCGTCTGGGTTTGTCCGAAACGGTGCTGGTATTCCCCGAACATCGCGTTTTTCTGGCTGGAGAGGATGACGTTGCAGCCTTGGCACGGCTGAAGACCGCCTGTCCCGAGCGCAAGATCGTGGTCGAGGTGAACAGCCTCGACGAAGCGGTGTTGGCCGCTCGGGCCGGGGCCGATGTCGTGCAGTTGGAGAAGTTTTCGCCCGAAGCGGTGGCCGCCGTCGTGGCGCGGCTGGCCGATACAGCGGCCGCCGTCAAGGTAGCCGTTGCCGGTGGCGTCAAGCCGGCCAATGCCGCCGATTACGTCCGCGCTGGCGCGCAGATTCTGGTGACGTCGGCCCCGTATTTCGCACCACCCGCCGATGTCAAGGTGACCATTTCGGCGTGTTGAAGCAACGCCCGCATGCTCGACCTCGATCTCGAACTCCATCAAGGTTCGTTCGCCCTGCAAGGCCGATTGACGCTGGAACAATCGATCAGCGGGCTGTTTGGCCCATCCGGTTGCGGAAAGAGCACCCTGCTTCGCGCTATCGCAGGTCTGGTGCGTCCAAGAGCTGGATACATTCACCTCGACGGTCTCCCGTTATTCGACGCGCAAAAGCGGATCGATCTGCCGCCACACCGCCGCCGGGTCGGGCTGGTGTTTCAAGACAGCCAGTTGTTTCCTCATTTCTCGGTCGAACGCAATCTACTCTACGGCTTTAAGCTGCTGCCCCCGGCGCAACGGCAATTCACCCCGGCACAAATTATCGACCTGCTGGATATCGGTCACCTGCTGCATCGCCGGCCACGCCATTTGTCCGGCGGTGAGCGGCAACGGGTGGCACTGGGCCGGACCTTGTTGGCCTCGCCGCGCTTGCTGTTGCTGGACGAGCCGCTGGCGGCGCTGGACGAAGGCCGCAAGCAGCAGATTCTGCCCTTCTTGCGCCGGGTGCGGGACGAGTTGCGCCTGCCGATGCTCTACGTCAGCCACGCCATCAACGAAATCCTGTATCTGACGCCTTATTTGGCGGTGATGGAACAGGGTCGCATCCTCGGTCAAGGGCCGTTTTCGGACGTGATCCGGCAGGATCACGTTCTCGGGCTGGCGCGCTCGCTGGGATTGGAAAACGTGCTGCAAGTGACCGTCAACCGGCACGACTCCGATACCGGCTGCACCACGGTGCAATACGATCATCACGAACTGCATCTGCCGCTGTCCGCCCTAGCGCCGGGAACCGAAACCTGGATCGCGCTGCGCGCAGCCGACGTAGCTTTAGCCCGTCATCCCGTACCCGACACCACCATTCAGAACCAGGTACCGGGCCGCGTTTTGAGCCTGCGGCGGATCGCCGACCGCGTGTTGGCGGAAATCGATGTCGGCGTGCCGATCCTGGCCGAGATCACCGTCAAAGCCGTCCACGACCTTGGTTTGATGGAAGGCGATACGGTCTACTGCCTGTTCAAAGCCCGCGCTTGGCATTATTTGGGGGCGGCTTGATCCCTTGTCGTTTTCCCGACAACTCCTTCTCAAATCTGTGCTAAACCTCTCGCGCCACTCGGCATAGCAAGATTAAGTTATTGTTAATAAAAGAATCAAAAATTGGCACGCGCTTTGTAAATTCCTTCGGTAACACAACTTCGGCGAGGCCGCCGTCATGACCGCAAATCCTCGTGCCATCGTGATCGACGACACCACCCTGCGCGATGGCGAGCAGTCGGCGGGAGTTGCCTTTACGCAGGACGAAAAACGCGCTATCGCCAGCGAGCTGGATGCGTTGGGTGTACCGGAGCTGGAAGTCGGCATTCCGGCGATGGGCGCGGAAGAGCGCGACAGCATTCGCGATCTGGCCGCGCTCGACTTGAACGCGACGTTGCTGGTCTGGAGCCGAATGTGCGAAGCCGATCTGCGGCTGTGCGGCGATTTGGGAGTGCGGTGCGTAGACCTGTCGATCCCCGTCTCCGATCAGCAACTCCGGCACAAACTAGGCTGGACCCGCGACCAGGCATTGACCGCTATTCGCCGTTGCGTCCCTCAAGCCCGCGATCTGGGGCTGGACGTGATCGTCGGCGGCGAAGACGCTTCGCGGGCCGACCATGATTTCTTGCTACGCGTCGCCGAGACCGCTCAAGTCGTCGGGGCGCGTCGATTTCGCTTCGCCGATACGCTGGGAATCATGGAACCGTTCGGCGCGCTGGCAATTTTCCAGCGCCTCCGGGCGGCGTTGGATCTCGAACTGGAAATGCACGCCCACGACGATCTTGGACTCGCCACCGCCAATACGCTGGCCGCTGCGCTGGGCGGCGCGACCCACGTCAACACCACGGTCAACGGTTTGGGCGAACGGGCCGGCAACGCCGCATTGGAGGAGGTGGTGATGGGCCTGCGCAAGCTGTACGGTTTTCAGGTCGAGATCGACCTGTCGCGCTTTCCAGCGCTGTCGCAACGGGTCGCCGCCGCCGCCAACCGGCCACTGTCCTGGCACAAAAGCTTGGTCGGCGAAGGCGCCTTCACCCACGAGGCCGGCATCCACGTCGATGGCCTGCTCAAGCACCCGCTCAACTATCAAGGCGTGGACCCGGCCGAACTGGGCCGCAGCCATCGGCTGGTGCTCGGCAAACACTCCGGCACCCATGCGGTGCTGAAGGTCTATCGCGATCTCGGCATCGTCCTCGACGACCGTCAAGCCAGCGCGTTGCTCCAGCGCATCCGCGCTTTCGTCGGCCGCGCCAAACGCCTGCCCGAGACCCAGGAATTAGAGGCGTTTCATCGCGATCTCGGCCACGGGCCAGACCGTCAACCTTCGCTTCGCATCGAACCTATCCATCATCCCGAGGTGTCATTATGAACGCATCGACTTTGCGGCAGGAATTATCCGAGATGACGTCGGCCGAGGATTTCCTGAACTATTTCGAGATCGCCTTCGATCCCAAAATCGTGGAAGTCAATCGCTTGCACGTCCTGCAACGCTTCCATGATTATTTGCAGCAAACCAATGCCGTGGACCGGGCGGATTACGCTCGATGCCTGCACCAAGCCTATCAGGATTTCGTCAACTCCGACGCCTTGACCGAGAAGGTGTTCAAAGTCTTCCATCGGCAAACTCAGCAGCGCGAAGTGCGCATACCGCTGGCCGAAATCGGTCGTCCGGCGTGATCTTGGAACCGCGCTTTGCCTGCGACGATGCCGTGCGGGTGATTCGCAACATCCGCAACGACGGTACTTATCCCGGCCAACCTACCGGCACGATGCTGGTGCGACGCGGCAGCGTCGGTTACGTCCGGCATATCGGGGTGTTCCTGCAAGATCAAATCATCTACACGGTCCATTTCCTCGAAGCCGGCAATCGCATCGTCGGCTGTCGGGAAGCCGAGTTGATTCTGGCGGACGCGCCCTGGATTCCCAACCGCTTCGAGCGGGGTGATCGAGTGACCGCCAAGTTGACGCTTGCGGTCGGCGGCGAAGTGGTGGGCGCGACGGGCGCGGTCGGCGAAATCATCGCCGTGATTCGCGAACCG
This sequence comes from Competibacteraceae bacterium UBA2792, assembly GCA_002352125.1. GTDB lineage: Bacteria > Pseudomonadota > Gammaproteobacteria > Competibacterales > Competibacteraceae > Competibacter_A. The sequence goes on from DEHU01000316.1 coordinate 5,196, forward strand.
GAAACGACGGCGCATTACCACGTCCTGTTCGGCAAACGGGTTTTGCAAGTACCGGAAAACGCCTTGGATGGCGTCACATCGCCGGAAGCGATGAACTAAACTTTCGAACCGCCGCCGTCGCACCGGCAACCGCTCCGGTCCGGTTTCGCATTCGCCGAAACCGTCCGGCTAGCGTCGATGCTCCATTTCGGCCCGTCGCAGCGCTGGTCTCGCCGCTCTCCAGTTCTGTCATAATCGCCGGTCATTCGCAATTTTCTAGAGTCGAAACGATGGAGCATTTCGTCCACTGGTTCCGGCAGGCCGGCCCGTACATCAACGCGCATCGCGGCAAGACCTTCGTGGTGCTGTTTGGCGGCGAGGCGGTCGAATCCGATCATTTTTCCAACTTGATTCACGATCTGGCCCTGCTGCACAGCCTCGGTATCCGCTTGGTGCTGGTGCATGGCGCCCGGCCACAAATCGAGGAGCGCTTGCGCGAAGCCGGTCGCGAAATGCGCTACGTCAACGGTTTGCGGCTCACCGATAGCGACGACCTGCGCCACGTCAAGCAAGCGGTTGGCCGGGTGCGCATCCGCATCGAAGCACGCTTGTCGATGGGCTTGGCCAACTCGCCGATGCATGGTGCCCGCCTCCGGGTCGTATCGGGCAACCTGATCACCGCCCGGCCGCTGGGCGTGCGCGATGGAGTCGATTACGGTTTCACCGGCGAGGTGCGCCGGATCGACGACCGGGCTATTCGTTTATGGCTGGATCAAGACGCGATCGTACTGCTTTCGCCGCTGGGCTATTCGCCGACCGGGGAAATTTTCAACCTGCGCGCCGAAGAAGTCGCGACCCAAACCGCCACCGCCCTGCGCGCCGACAAGCTGCTGGTGCTGAGCGAAAGTCCTGCACTGCACCACCTCGATGGCCGGCCGATCCGCGAACTCAGCCCCAGCGATGCCGAACGCTTGCTGACCGAACGCGCCGGTCTGAGCGAAGAAACGATCCGCCACCTGCGCCAAGCATTGTGGGCCTGCCGGGCTGGCGTGCGCCGTATTCACCTGCTCGAACGGCAGGTGGACGGCGCGTTATTGCTGGAGCTGTTCACCCGCGACGGCATCGGTACGCTGGTGACCGCCGACATCTACGAGGGGCTACGGCCCGCCACGATCGACGATGTCGGCGGTATTCTGGAATTGATCCGGCCTCTGGAAGAAGACGGTACGCTGGTACGACGCTCGCGGGAACGGCTGGAGGTGGAAATCGAGCGATTCGTCTTGCTGGAGCGCGACGGCACCATCATCGGCTGCATGGCGCTTTACCCGTTTTCCGAGGAACGGCTGGCCGAGCTGGCCTGCGTCGCCATGCATCCGAACTATCGCAACAGCGGCCGCGCCGAGACACTGTTGCGATACGTCGAACAGCAGGCACGCGAGCACGGTCTGAGCCGGTTGTTCGTGCTGACGACCCGCGCCGCGCACTGGTTNNCGCGCCATGCCGACCGCCACCGCTCCGCTGCGGATCGTTCAAATCACCGACCTTCATCTCAAGACCAAGCCCGGTAGCCGGCTCTGGGGCGCGGACGTAGACGCCGGCTTGAACGCGGTGCT
>DEHU01000084.1 GCA_002352125.1 Competibacteraceae bacterium UBA2792
TCCAGCTCGTCGATGATTTCCATGGCCCGAATCTTGGGTGCGCCGCTGACCGTGCCAGCCGGGAAAGTCGCCCGCAGCGCGTCCATCGCGGTTAGGCCGGAACGCAAGTGGCCGGTAACGTTCGAGACGATGTGCATGACGTGCGAATAGCGTTCGATCACCATCTTCTCGGTCAAGCGGACGCTGCCGGTCTCGCTGACCCGGCCCACGTCGTTGCGGCCCAGATCGATCAGCATCAAATGTTCCGCCAGTTCCTTGGGATCGGCCAACAGTTCGGCCTCCAATGCCTGATCCTGCTCCTCGGTGGCGCCGCGCTGGCGAGTGCCGGCGATGGGCCGCACCGTCAACAGACCATCCTCCAGCCGCATTAGGATCTCCGGCGAGGAGCCAACGATGTGCAACTCGCCCAGATTCAGGAAGTACATGTAGGGCGATGGATTCAGGCCGCGCAACGCCCGGTACAAATCCAGCGGCGCGGCCCGAAACGGCGCCGAAAGCCGTTGCGAGGGTACGACCTGCATGCAATCGCCGGCCAGAATGTACTCCTTGATCCGCTCGACCGCGTTTTCGAATCCCTGCTGGGTAAAGCCGGAGACGAATTCGATCTCCCGCGCGGCCGGCTGGGGACGGCGCGGCGCATACAGCGAGCGCGGCGCCCGCAACAGTTCGCTCCATTCGTCCAAACGTTGCTGCGCGCGGGAGTAGGCCCGCTCCACCGCCGGGTCTACCAGGGTGATCAGATAAAGCCGTCCGGCCAAATTATCGAACACCACCACATCCTCGGAAACCAGCAGCAAAATGTCTGGGTTGTCCAGCGGATCGGGGTTGGGACAACGGGCCAGCTTGGGCTCGATGTAGCGGATGGTGTCGTAGCCGAAATAGCCGACCAGACCGCCGATGAAGCGCGGTAGCCCCTCCCCCGTCGCCGGTACCCGGTAGCGGTTTTGAAACTCCTGGAGCCAGGCCAGCGGATCGGGACAATCCAGCGACTCGACGATTTCGCCGGCGTGTTCGACGGTCACGCGCTGGCCGCGCACCCGGACGATCTTGCGGCAAGGCAGACCGATGATGGAATAGCGGCCCCATTTCTCGCCGCCCTGCACCGATTCCAGTAAATAGCTGTACGGTGCATCGGCCAGTTTAAGATAGGTGCTCAGTGGCGTATCGAGGTCGGCCAGCACTTCGCGGGCGACCGGAATCCGGTTGAAACCTTGCTCGACCAAGCGTTGAAAACTGTTCTGGTTCATGGCGATTACGGACTTTCCTAAACGGCGTAAACGAAAGGGTGACGCGAATCGGGATGCTGCGATTCTAGCCGCGCCATCGGAAGTCCGGGGCTGGTTTCGGGCAGGTGAAGCGAGGAGAAAAACGAGGAGACATCAAGCGGCCTTGCTCAGCAGGGGAAACAATTCCGCGATGGAACCGATCACGGCATCCGGCCGGGCTTCGCGGATATCGCGGCCGTGATTGTAGCCGTAAGGGACGCATACCACCGGACAACCGGCGTTGCGGGCGGCGCCCACATCGTTGAGCGAATCGCCGACCATCAAGCCCCGGCCGATAGGTACATCCAAACGTTCGGCGCAAAGCAGCAGCGCATCCGGTGCGGGCTTGGGGCGGGGAATGCACTCGCCGCCGACCACCGTGGCAAAAAAATGGCCGATACCCAGTTGTTCCAGCAGAGGCAAGGCGAACTCGGCCGGTTTGTTGGTCACGCAGGCCATCGGGAATCCGGCATCGCGCAGTTCGGCCAGACCCTCGCGCGCACCGGGGTACAGTTCGCTGTAGACGCTGATGTGGTCGGCGTAGGCAGCCTTGTACAGCGGTTTGGCGCGGGCGAACAATTCCGGCTCGGCGCGTCCGGCCATGTCGTCGGTCAGAGCGCGGTGGATCAGGTTGTCCATGCCGTTGCCGACCCAAGCGCGGACTTGCGCTTCTTCGCGTGCCGGCAAACCCAGTTGCCGCAGCATGACGTTCACCGCTGCGGTCAGATCGGGCACGCTGTCCACCAGCGTGCCATCGAGATCGAAGAAAATGGCGGCGATATTCTCGAACATGATTCAGCAGTCGGCCTTGGCGAGCTCCGCACGCATGGCGGCGATGGTGGCACGGTAGTCGGGCGTGTTGAAGATGGCGGAACCGGCGACGAAAGTATCGGCGCCAGCTTCGGCGATGGCGCGAATATTGTCGATCTTCACCCCGCCGTCCACTTCCAGGCGGATCGAATAGCCGCCATCGTCGATCATCCGGCGGACCTCGCGCAACTTTTTCAGGGTACCGTTGATGAAACTCTGGCCGCCAAAGCCGGGATTGACCGCCATCAATAGCACCATGTCCACCTTGTCCATGACGTACTTGAGATATTCGAGCGGCGTGGCGGGGTTGAACACCAACCCGGACTTGCAGCCGCAATCGCGGATGATTTGCAGGCTGCGGTCGATGTGTTCGCTGGCCTCGGGATGGAAGGTGATATAGCTGGCACCGGCGGCGGCGAAATCGGGGATGATGCGGTCCACCGGCTTGACCATCAGATGGGCGTCGATGGGCGCGGTGACGCCGTGTTTGCGCAGCGCTTCGCAGACGATGGGGCCCACGGTCAGGTTAGGTACGTAATGGTTGTCCATCACGTCGAAATGGACAAGGTCCGCGCCCGCTGCCAGCACGGCATCGACTTCTTCGCCGAGCCGGGCGAAGTCGGCAGATAGGATCGACGGCGCGATCAGATAATCTCGCATAGTTGATCTCGGAGCGGTCTCGCGAGTTACAAGGACCGCGAGAAAATCAAACTGTACCCGAATAGCCGGGACTTGGCCAACGCCCCAAGCGAGTTGGCTCGACGAAGCATGCGCGACCGAAGCGGTCAGCTCAGCCGTTGGAGTACCCGTTCCCGAAATTGGATCGCGGCTTGTGGATCGGGAATTTCGTCGGCCAAAGCGTCGATGGCAGCAGCCAGGTTGGTCGCGACACGAAAATGATCGGCGCAAACCAAACTGGCGATGGGCCCAATAAACTCTTTGAGCGCCTGCTCTAGGATTGTCTTTGCAGTGGCCGTCAAGAGCAAATGCGATGATTCCCGGACACGTTGGGATGGCGTGTTGTCCAGATTAGCGCCTTCTAAAATGGCCAATATGTCAGGAGTGGGTGGCAAAGTCATGTGGACAGGCGGTTGCGCGCCTACCGTGAAAGCAATATTGGCGCTGTCGATGCCGAGCACAAGAGGAATTGCATCGATGCCTTGCTTTTTCTGGGCTTGCAAAAAAACGATTTTGCCGCTTTGCAGGTTAATTTGGCACAACAACTGGCCTTTGCTGAGGATATACAGGATGCCGGTTTGCTTTTCCTGACACAATTTACGCAGACGGGCAATGATGGTCGATAAAGATAAGGACTGTTGAAACATGGTGGGCGTCTCGGGCAAATTTCGCCGGAGCGCGGAATACCGATCCATCGATCCCGCGCTTCTCTAGCAGTTACGACAAAGTCTTGCGCAGCCGATTCATGGCGACTACGACGCTGTTGCGCAACAGACCGATCGCGTGCTGCACGTTATCCACTTCGTCGCGGCTGCCCGGATTGTCTTTCAGCGGCAAATCCAGCTCGCCTTGAGCGATACGCTCGGTGACCGATGCCAAGCCCTTCAATCTCTTGATAATCGCCTTGTGGGTAAAAAAGAAGTTCAGCAAAAATGCCAGCGTGATCAAGCCGACGGTGTAAGGATTCAAGAAGGTTAGCAATACATCGGCCACGGTCATGTCCGGCAGCTTGACGCCGATGATGCCGCGCACGTCGCCGACCTTGTAGCCGAAGGCTCGTTTGTCACCGTATTTCGCGATCACTTCCGCCGGTGCGTCCTTGGGATCGCCGTGGCATTTCAAGCAAGATTCCTGCACGAAAATTGGCCGGCTATAGCGATAAAAATTGTTTTCGAACGCCTCGTTGTATTTGAGAGATGAGTTGGCCTTGAAGGCCCGAATCGAATCGCTTTCGAAGCGGTCCGGAGCGTTGGCCGGGTTACGGTATTCGTCGCTGGTTACGCGAAAGGTGGCTCGGGTTGCGGTTTTGCTGACGATTTCGGACAATTCCCGGGTTGCTAGCGCCGGATTTTTAGAGAAAAACTCCATGGTGTTATCGCTGTTAGCACGCTTGCCGAGATAATCGCGGAAATCGGGCGCCAAATGATCGACCCAAACCACGCCGGTGTTGGCCACCCACGCACGAAAAGCGAGAACTTGCTCGGCCGAAGCCATGGCCTCATTTCGTAACTGATTGGTTTTCATGGCATAAATGCCAATAAAAAGTCCTGTAACGATCAAAGCTAACGTCAAAACAAAAACTAGAGAATATTTGAGCTGGATGCTCCACTTAGCAAACATTGATAGAAACTCCTTTGGATATTCTGCTCGTCAAACAAAGCTAATCGGTTTTGGCCGGCTCCGCCGCTCCGCCAATTTTCGGTCGCATTGGCCAGCAAATTTAATAAATGCAAAATATGTACTAATTTTTCCTGCTTTCGTGCACAAAACTTTGCGGTGGCCGTACAGATTTAAAGGTTAGTTAGGTCACGAGCCAGCCGCGAAGAACGGCGCCAGCAGCCGAGCGCAGGGTTTTGGATCTTCCAGGTGAGGATGATGCCCGCCGGGCAGGATATGCACCGTTAGCTTGGCGATACGGGCATAGCGTTCCTGCATGTAGGCCCGCTTGACCAAGTAGCCATCCGCCCCGCAAATCAGCAGCGCGGGCGCTTCGATGCGCTCCATGTAAGCGAGGATTTGTGGCTCGCTCAGATAGAGAGGCGAGACGAACCGCAGCCGGGGATCGGTGCGCCAGCCGTAACCCTCGCCGACGGGCTGAATGCTGCGACCGACCAGCGTTTCCGCCGCCGTCCAAGACAAACCGCTGGCCTCGCAACGCGCCCGAATCGCAGCTTCGAGATTCGGATAAAGCGGCGGACGCTTGCGCGGTAGCCCGTTCATCTGCTCGATAGCCTTACCCAGGTTGGTCGGACCGTCGGCGGGATTGCTGGTCGGCGGCCCTAAACCTTCGATCATCGCCACTTGGGTGATTCGATCCGGCAGAATCCCGGCCACGAAACTGACGATGCCCCCGCCCAGGGAATGGCCGAGCAACGCGAAGCGTCCCCAGCCCAACGCGTCGGCAGCGGCGACAACGTCGGGAACAAAATCGACAAAATGGTAGTAAACCCCCGGCGGTCGAGGGTCGGAACGACCGTGCCCCGGCAGATCCAACGCGACCAGCCGCACGCCGGGCAAGAGGGGGGCCAGCGCGTCGAAGCTAGCGGCATTGTCGAGCCAGCCGTGCAGCGCTAACACCGGGACGCCGTCCGCTGGTCCCCAGACCCGAGCGGCCAGCCGCAAATACGGCGTCCGCAACTCCAGTTCCGCTGGCGTCGACACCGCGCTTCAAACGCCTGGTGGATAATCCCAACCTGGGTCAGCCGGGAACAGGTTAGCGTACTTCGCGCTGCTGCGCGGTTCGGCCATCATCTCGGCCACCGCGTCGCGCCAGCGGGCGTAATGGACGGTTTCCTTGTGCTGGACGGTGGCTTCGACCGTGCGATAGACCTCGACCAGCACGAACCGGGTCGGGTCATCGGTCTGTTGGACGACATCGAAACGAGCGATGCCGGGCTCCAGAATGCTATTGCAGGCATTCTCCAGCGAAGCGGCCTTGAATGCCTCGACGCATTCCGGTTTGACGTGGACGAAAACATGAACGATCAACATGGATTTTCCTCCCTTGATAGAACCTCTCCCACGGAGGAGAGAGTTGGGCTGAGGGCGTTCAAGGCAACCCCGTCGGCAGATAATCCAGCAGCAGGCCACAGAAAATGACCAGCCCAAAACCGTTGTTGTTGAGAAACGCCTT
>DEHU01000045.1 GCA_002352125.1 Competibacteraceae bacterium UBA2792
GTCAGCTCCAGCGGGATGCGCAAATCCGGCTTGTCGGAGCCGTAACGCTGCATCGCGGTTTCGTAAGGCATTCGCGGGAACGGGTCGGGTAGTTCGACGCCCATCACTTCCGCAAACATCCGACGGATCATCTCTTCCATCAAGTTGGTGATCGCCTGCTCGTCCATGAACGACGTTTCGATGTCGAGCTGGGTAAATTCGGGCTGGCGGTCGGCGCGCAAATCCTCGTCGCGGAAACAGCGCGCCACCTGATAGTAGCGGTCCATGCCGGCCATCATCAGCAACTGTTTGAACAACTGCGGCGATTGCGGCAGGGCGAAGAAGCTGCCGGGATGCGTGCGGCTCGGCACCAGATAATCGCGGGCACCTTCCGGGGTGGCCTTGGTCAACATCGGAGTTTCGATGTCCATGAAACCGTGCTGGTCGAGAAACCGGCGCAGCTCGCCGATAACCCGAGTGCGCAACCGCAGCCGTTCCTGCATCACTGGCCGGCGCAGATCGAGGTAGCGATAACGCAACCGCACTTCTTCGGACGTATCGTCGTCGTCCAGTTGGAACGGCAGCGGTTCGGAGCGGTTGAGAATGTCCAGTTCGCGCGCCAACACTTCCACCATACCGGTAGCCAGATTGGGATTTTCGGTACCCTTGGGCCGGCGGCGTACCCGCCCAACCACGCGCAACACGTATTCGCTGCGAATCCGTTCGGCGCTGGCGAACGCTTCGGGCACGTCGGGATCGATCACCACCTGCACCAANNTCGATGAAGATCACCCCGCCGTGATCGCGGCGGCGGTGTACCCAGCCGCAGAGAGTGACATCTTGATCCAACAAGGCCTCGGCAACTTGGCCGCAATAGTGGCTGCGCATGGCATTCATTCCAGCAACGGGTTTGGGATGGTCGTGGTGGTTGGAGGGGCGAAGCGAGGAAGTGCGTGGATGCTGTCCAACGCGATTTTTAAGAAAGGGCAATGTTAAGGGTTAGGTCGTTGAGTGGCAACCGAGAGCGATGGGGCGGGCGCAGTACGGCGATCGGCCGCCAGCCGCTACCACTTCGGATACCGGGGATGTCGACCGGACGATGCCGCCAACGCAAGAAAAGCGCCGATTTCGCGAAAAATCAAGAACGTGCTTCAGAACAATTTCTGCATGACCCGAGATCTGAATTCAACCGCCTGTTGCCGGTTGGGAATTTGGTTGGCCAACAAATCGATCACTGCTCTCAGATCGCTGGACTGACGCAGCGCCTTGTTACAAATCATCGGCGCTACGGGACCCATGAACTCGGCCAGCGTTGCCTTCAACACCGTAAGGACCTGCTGAGAAAGCAGGTCGATAGTCGTATTGCTCGCCGAGTCCGGGCTTGCCGAAGCAGGCGACACACCGCTGAGGATAGCTAAAATATCCGGAGTTGGAGGTAAATCGGGGTCAGTGATAGCACTGGTGCCCTTGATAAATTGAAACCAATTAGGGTCGAAATGCTGGAGTAAAGACAGAGCCTCTACTCCCCGTTTGTTAGCGCATGACAGAGCCACAATACTACCATTCATAATACCAATTCGAGCCATTTGACGATTTTGAGTCAAAATAGTCATATTGCCCGAGAGTTTCTCTTGATAAAACTGTTGGAGTTGGGCCACTACACTCGCTAAAGATGTCGGCTGCTGATTACTCATCTTAATAACCACGAGCAAGATTTAAAAATCGACACGGAACAAAGTGGTGCTAGTTCATTTAGTTATGGAAAATCCGGCAACCTCATCACAAATAAACTAGCACCCTGAAATAATCGTTACTCCTTTGCTTGCTCCATAGCCCATTTTAAGCTACGCCTTAATAACTCAAAAGAATTGGCCAATTCACCAATCTCACTGCCATCTTGCTTTACGCTGATCTCATGCTCAAGGTCGCCTTTGCTCAAAAGCATCGCAGCTTCCGTGATAGCCGTGATTGGACCGAGAATACTTTTCTTCACTAAGGTATTAATGATAAAGAATATCAAGCTAAAAATAAGAGTGATTACTCCCACTGCGACAAGACCGCGCTGCATCACCAGCGTATTAACATCCGTTAGAGGAACACCCACGCCAATCGTCCCTACGACGCTATCAGGCCGATAGTTATAGCCACTGGTCACACCATATTTACTGGTTACCGGCAAGGGAGCCTTTTGGGGGTCACCGTGACAGATCATGCATTCCTGATTGGCCACGCTAGGACGCGATGAAAGCAGAAATCTATTGCCTTTTATTTCTCCGGCTTCAGTGACTCCCTTGATGTCTCTATTAGCACGGAATTTAGTCAAAAGCTCGGTTTCTAGAGGTTCTGGCGAGTTTCTAGGATTTAGAGGATTGTCGGAAGCGGCCTTGATATAATAATCGGGCCGTTTTTCCTTAAAATGGTTCGCAACCATGCTTATCGCTACCGTACCGGAAATTCCGGGCGATTCAAACATGTTCGCCCGCAGTAAGCCCGGACGAATATCGCTTGCAACGTACTCCCGCACGGAAGCAACCATATCTACCAGCAGCGATAATTCCTTATTCGCCTCCGCATAAACTTGATACCGCGTCGTGAAATAAATAATCGGAATACTAATCGCGACGACCGCGACATATAACCAAATAATCGATTTACGAAAGCGATTAATCAGGCTATTCGTAATAACTGGTCCTGTAGACGGTGTTTCGTTAGCCATCATGACTCTCCAGTTTTCATAAATTGGCATTATTGATCGAGCGTCGAGGCGCGGATGATCAATTTAAAGAAGACCTGACCTGGTCCAGCAGCATCACCTGGCCTTCACCGTTTGGTAATCGAAGCGATACCAAACTCAGCTCAGAACTAGGCTCATTGCTGTTGAAAATCTTGGATGATATGACCTTGATCTTAAAAGGCGTCTCGATTAATGCCACTATTTAGCAACAATCGTACCATAAATATTGATCTCTACGCTCTGCGATACTTGTGGCGCAAAGCGTATTCAGGGCACAAGTAGCGGAACAAGAACTAATTTTTATTTTCATATCAATCAGTAATCCCATTTGGCACCTCCATCCCGCGCAACGGCGGCAACGGTCGATCCAAGGCCGGCGGCCGTCGCCATCGTTCTGGGAAATCTCCCGATAGCTCCCGGTTTGCTTGGACATACAGCGGTCCATAATGAGCTAGAATATGGATTGACGGCATGTTGAAGTGACAATTATGGCCGATCATGGCGCCCGATAATGGCAAACATGAGGTACCGGATAAGCCCATCGTCAAGAAGAAAATATCGTTAAGATAGTAAATTTACTTAACGTTAAATAGTGATGGAATAGCACTTACGGTAACTGTTGGTATTATATTATTTTGAAGGGCGTTGAAAATAAAGCCCCGATGTATTTTATCTAGGCTGAAATACTTTCAGCCTAGATAAAAGAAAGCTATTCAATGTCGCCTTTACCGCATCCAAGGCCGGAAAACCCTGCTCGCGATGTCGCCCATCGGCCATTGCACAACCGTTCGATGGGGTTGGTTTGGTGGCTATAGGACCGCTGATAAAGAAATAAAATTGTCTGGCGCTACGAGATCGCTCGAACAGTGAATGCGGACATTACCGGCTTGTTTGATGCGAAAATCGTTCGGATAGAATCCGGTAAAATCGTCGAGGAACTGCCGGAAAGTGACCGGTACTCGCCCGATCATCCTCCTGGATCAGCAACTCAAAGGTTAATGGCTCTATCACCCCCTACAGAGATAAAAGCCTCGGATTTCCATCGGCCTTCGAGGCTTGACGCCTTTCGGGATGATCCGTCGGCGCGCGATCATTTTCAGGTTGAACCGGCCTTCGTCTTACGTCCGCCAACGGATTTTTGAACTTCTTTCCAAACAAACTCTAACGTGATTTCGCCATGATGCTTCACCCTACCGTGGCAGCGGTGACCGACCGCATTCGCCGTCGTAGCGCACCGGCCCGTGCCGCTTATCTAGAGCGGATCGAACGCGCCCGCGCCGACGGGGCGGCCCGCAAGAACCTATCCTGCACCAATCTGGCCCACGCCTTCGCCGCTTTCGAGGCGAACGGCAAGGCGGCGCTGCGCGCAGCGCGCTGGCCGAACATTGCCATCGTCTCGTCCTACAGCGATATGCTGTCCGCCCATCAACCGCTGGAACGGTTCCCTGCTCTGATCAAACGGGCGGCCCGCGAGGCGGGCGCGGTGGCGCAATTCGCCGGCGGCGTGCCGGCCATGTGCGACGGGGTAACCCAAGGCCAACCGGGCATGGAACTCTCGCTGTTCTCGCGCGATGTCATCGCCATGGCGACGGCGGTTGCGCTCTCGCACAACGCGTTCGATGCGGTGTTGTGCCTCGGCGTCTGCGACAAGATCGTGCCGGGGTTGCTGATCGGCGCCCTGCACTTCGGTCACCTGCCAGCGATTTTCGTACCCAGCGGGCCGATGACCTCCGGCCTGTCCAACGCCGAGAAGACGAAAATCCGCCAACTGTTCGCCCAAGGCCAAATCGGACGCGACGCGCTGCTGGAAACGGAATCCCAGGCTTATCACGGGCCCGGCACCTGCACGTTCTACGGCACTGCCAACTCCAATCAAATGCTGATGGAAGTGATGGGTCTGCACCTGCCCGGTGCGGCCTTCGTCCACCCCAATACCCCGCTGCGCGATGCGCTGACCCAGGCGGCGGCCTGGCGCGCGGCCCGGATCACCGCGCTCGGCGACGAATACCTGCCGGTCGGGCGGATCGTCGACGAGCGGACAGTGGTCAACGGTATCGTCGGCCTGCTGGCGACCGGCGGCTCGACCAATCACACCCTGCATCTAGTCGCCATCGCCCAAGCCGCCAGCATCACGATCAACTGGGACGATTTCGGCGATCTGTCGGCCGTGGTACCGCTGCTCGCCCAGATCTATCCCAACGGTGAGGCCGACGTGAACCATTTCCACACGGCCGGGGGTATGGGATTTCTCGTCGGTGAGTTGCTCGATGCCGGCCTGCTGCACGGCGCTGTATTGACTGTCGCCGGCGAGGGTCTGGCACACTATCGCGAGGAGCCGTATTTGGACAACGGCGTGCTGGCTTGGCGTCCGGCACCCCGGCAGAGCGGCGACGAAAATGTGTTGCGCCCCGCCGTACGGCCATTCGCTCCCGACGGCGGATTGAAATTGTTGAGCGGCAACCTGGGCCGTGCGGTGATGAAGACCTCGGCGGTCAAACCCCAACATCGGGCAGTGGAAGCGCCCGCTCTAGTATTCGACGGCCAGGACGCGCTGATGGCCGCGTTCGACCGGGGCGAGCTGCGGCGCGACTTCGTCGCCGTGGTGCGCTATCAGGGGCCGCGCGCCAACGGGATGCCGGAGTTGCACAAGCTGACGCCGCCGCTGGGCGCGTTGCAGGACGAAGGATTCGAGGTCGCGTTGGTCACCGATGGCCGCATGTCAGGCGCGTCTGGCAAGGTGCCAGCAGCGATCCACGTCACGCCGGAATGCCTCGCTGGCGGGCCGCTAGCTAAAGTACGGGATGGGGATATCATTCTGCTCGACGGCGAGCGCGGCGTGCTGGAAGCGAGGGTTCCCGTGGCGGAATGGGCCGAACGCCGGGCGGAGCCGGCCGATTTGAGCGCCAACCAGCACGGCTCGGGACGCGAGCTGTTCGCCGGGTTTCGCGCCAACGCAACCGGAGCAGAGCAGGGGGCGTTCGCCTTTGGGAGTCCGGCAGCGACAGAAGCAACTGCGGCGTCCCAAGTCACGCCGGCCTACGATCATTTCGCGCTCACCGGGGAGGAGACGCCATAAGCGGGTTGACCGTGCTGGAAGTCATGCGGGTGGGGCCGGTGATTCCGGTCGTTGCCATCGACGATCTGGCTCAGGCGGTTCCTCTGGCCAGCGCCCTGATTGCAGGCAGCGTGCGGGTGCTGGAGATCACTTTGCGCACACCCGTGGCGCTGGCAGCGATTCGGGCGATTGCCGAAGCAGTTCCCGAGGTCATCGTCGGAGCCGGCACCCTCACCCGCCCCGAAGACTTTATCGAGGCACGAAATGCCGGCGCCCGCTTCGGGGTCAGCCCTGGCCTAACCCCGGCGCTGATCGAAGCCACCCGGAAAAGCGGCCTGCCGCTGTTGCCGGGCGTGATGACCCCGTCTGAGGTGATCGCTGCCCGGCTGGCCGGCTTTCGGGAGCTGAAGCTGTTTCCGGCCCAGCAAGCAGGCGGTGTCGGCATGTTACAGGCGTTGGCCGGGCCGTTCCCGGACGTGACCTTCTGCCCGACCGGAGGGATATCGGCGGAAACCGCGCCGGCGTTTCTGGCACTACCCAATGTCGCCTGCGTCGGTGGGTCCTGGCTCGCGCCCAAAGCCGCACTGGCGGCGGGCGATTGGGATGCGATTACGGAATTAGCGCGATGGGCGAGCGGTTTAGATTCGCGGTAACAGTGGAAAAAGAATGGAAAATCCACAAATTACCGTTCGATTTTGACGCTTCGCCGATAAACGATGGCCGCCCAGATACCGGAAATCGTTCAACAAACCACACTTGACCGCTTCGAACTCCGGTCTCGCCCGGAAGTTGACGAAATGGGGTTTTGGCTACCATATTTTGGCTACCGTATTTTTGAATCCGATGACACGGCGATAAACCTTAGAAAATTCGTCTTCAACGCTTTTCGATAAATCGAGATAATATCGACTATTGCATTGATTCAAGATATATCGTGGTCATCGATATCGATCACCTCGCTGGACACCGATATGCAAATTCACCAAAGTGGCCCTGCCCTGTACGAAATGGCTGATCGGTTCAGGCAAATTCCGCTTCTGAGCGAATTCGAGGATCGCTATCTCAAGAACATTCTGAACGCCAGCCGTCTGCTGATCTACGAACCGGACGAAACGATCATCCCCGAAGGCTCGTTCGGAGATCATCTTTATGCCATGCTCGACGGCAAGGTGCGGGTGGTCAAAGATAACAATCAGATCGCCGTGCTATATCAGGTTGGGGAAGTGTTCGGCGAACTCTCGGCTCTGGGCAACGAAATCCGCACCGCCTCGGTGATCGCCGTAGAAACCACTTGGTGTCTGGAACTCGATCCGGGAGTGCTGAAAAGGCTGCCGGCAACCGAACGGGATACCTGTTATGCGCTGCTTTACCGGTTGATCGCCCAAATCGTCGCCGAACGACTGAAAAGAACTACCGACGAACTGGTGGTCGTCACCAGAGAGCTGGATACGACCCGCCGCAAGCTGACCGAATTGCGCCGGAAATCCAACCAAGAAACCCTCGACGACGAACTGGCTTCGGCAATCGAACAGCTACGACGCACCAAGGAAAAGCTGTCGCGGCTAAAGCAGCCCGTCGAAGAGTCGACTCCGGCCTGAACCAGTATCGGATTTACTTTTAGGTGGAATCATGCGTTATCGAACCTGTGCCTGGATTCTGTCGAGCGCCCTGCTCTGGGCTTCGCAAGCACCGGCGGCAAAACCCGCTTCCGACGAATTTGCCGTGCCGCTCCAGGCCAGTTCGGCGGCAGCGCGCTCTACGCCGCGCGGCCCAGGGCGGGCCCGCACGGTCAAAGACGATTTGACGGACGGACCGGCGCTGCAAGCCCGCACCGCCCAAGCCGCCATCTCCACCGCAATCGGACAGCGCGCAGCCGGTTGCCGGACGATTCGCTTCGGTGCCGATTTTGGTTTGGTCGCGACTGGAGCGGCTCAATACCCCGCATCCGACAATCCGGTCGCGCTGCGCCGATCCCGTCAGGAGGCACGTTTTGCAGCATTCAACGATGCCAGCGCAAAGCTCGCCGGGTGTTTGAGCCCATCGCCGGAAGTGCGGCAGCGAGTTACCGCCAACTTGGAAAAGAGCGATTCCATCCGGTTGGCACTGATCAATCTTGCTTTCACCGATGCCGACAAGCGAGAGCAAGCGGTCAAAATTCTAACGCGCGGTTTCGTGGCGTACTCGGTCGAAGACGACCCGGGCCAGCGCACGATTTACGTCAATTTGGTGACTACGCCAAAAACCGCTACCCGGCTAACGCGCCCCGCGCCCAACGCCGTCGAAGCGGTTTCGTTGCAAGAAGGCCTGCGGCAAGTGCAAGCCGAAATCGAGGCCGGGCTGATTCCGCCGGCCGGCAACCGGCTGATCGTGGCCAACGCGACGGGCGAGCTGGCGCTAGTTGGCTACGCCATCAACCTGATCGGCGTACACCCGGACGCTGCGGCTCAGGACAAGTTGCGCTCCGATGCCGAGAAAATCGCTACGCGCCGCGCCACCGACGCCCTCATAGGGCTGGCTTCGGACGACGATACCGCCTGGCAAAGCGGTCTGGACGAAGCCAGCAGAAACGACATTCTGGCATTTAACGGCGGGTACGCGGACAACGAACCCAGCGTCGTCCGTTTCGCGCAAATCCGCGACTTGATCATGACCACCATCAAAGACGATGCCGGCATGGAGGCATTGCGGGATGGCCGCTTGCCGCCGAACGCGGCAACCAAGCGTTTCGGCAGCGATAACGTCGTCGCCGTCGCAATCACCTACGCACCACCCGTCAAAAAACGAACGCCCAAGCCATCACCGCCGCCGGCCAGCCGCGCGAGCAATCCAACCCACAACGCACCATCGACAACGATCGAACCTGCGGCCAATCCCGATGGGGCACCTTCTCCGGCGTCGGCCGCAGCGTCGACCGGCGCGACTGCTCCCCCTTCCTCTGCTCCGCCCACGACGTCTGCTCCGCCCGCGACGCCCGCCAGCGCAGCGTCGCCCACCTCGCCCGCGGTCGAGCCACCGGCACCGGCCGGATCCCAACCGGGGCCAGCCGGCGATAGCGATGCCGCCAGCGGATCGAAACCGGCCGAAGCGCGCTAACGCTGGCAGCCCAGACAGAAATACGTTGCCCGCAGACCGACGCGGCAACGCTGGATCGGTTTGCCGCAAACCACGCACGGTAATGCGCTGCGGCCGTAAACGCGGAGATATTGCCGGAAGTAACCTGGCTCGCCATCGCCGCCAACGAAATCTCGCAAGGTCGTGCCACCCTGGCGAATCGCTTCGCCCAAAATCTCCCGGATCGCCGCCGCCAGCCGCTCGTGTTCGGCCAACGCGATTTGGCCGGCCAACCGTAGCGGATGGATGCCGGCCGCGAACAGCGATTCGTTGGCATAAATGTTCCCGACCCCCACGACTACGCGGTTGTCCATGACGAACGCTTTGATGGGCGGAACGCGTCCTTGCGCCCGCCGGTGCAGATAAGCGCCGGAGAACGTTTCGTCGAACGGTTCGGGACCGAGCGTTCGCAGCAGTTCGTGCTGTTCCGGAGGTTCCCGGGTCCACAATACGGCCCCGAAACGACGGCTGTCGTTGAAGCGCAGACACCGGTCGCCGGCCACTACGATATCGACGTGATCGTGCTTGGATGGGGGCGTATCGGCCGGGAGAACGCGCAACCGGCCGGTCATGCCAAGATGGAAAATCGCGGTACCGGCATCAGTGCGCAGCAACAGATATTTAGCGCGCCGGTCCACCTGCCGGATCGTCTGTCCGATCAACTCCGTCGCCAGTTCGGCCGATACCGGCCAACGCAGCCGAGGTTGCCGTACCACTACCCGGACGACTTTTTGGCCGGTCAAATACGGAGCAATACCGCTCCGGACGGTTTCGACTTCGGGAAGCTCGGGCATCGGTCACCAGCCGGTCGTCATCGCTATGGTCATAGAGAGGAAAACCCTATCGGGTCGCCGCTTCGGCCGGGCGACATCCATCGGGGTCCGCTCGCGCGACGCATGGCGATCACTGTCAAGAAAATATGCTAAGCACAATGACTTGCGACCAATTCACTGGTCCGCAAACTACCGCCGCCCTTCGCCGCCAGCCCGCCGCAGCACTGCGTCCAGCGCGCGGGTCGGCAACAACCGGCGCAATACCGCAAACAGGTAAGTCGGCACGGTCACGTAATAGCGGGCGCGCGGCCGAGGGCTTTCCAGGGCGTGAACCACCCGTTTCAACACCGCTTCGGGCGGCAAGGTGAACGGTGCGGCGGGCCCTCTCTTGAGCAGTCGCGCCTCCATCGCTGCATACCGCTCCCGGTGCAGGCTGGTTTCGGCCCGAATGTGCCGTCGGTAGGCCGCATATGCGTTGTCGCGAAACCGGCTCAGGATCGGTCCCGGCTCGATCAGGCAAACGTGGATGCCGGTTTCAGCCAGTTCCAGCCGAAGGGTATCGGCCAACCCTTCCAGCGCGAACTTGCTGGCGACGTAGGCACCACGATAAGGGAAAGCCACCAGCCCCAGCACCGAACTGGCGAACAAAATCCGTCCGCCGCCCTGCCGGCGCATGACCGGAACGATTCGATTGGTCAATTCCTGCGTTCCGAACACGTTGGTCTCGAACTGTTCCCGCAGCGCTTCGCGACTCAAATCCTCTACCGCGCCGGGTTGACCGTAGGCACCATTGTTGAATAGCGCATCCAGCCTGCCACCCGTTCGTTCCAAAACCGTCGCCACCGCCGCACGAATGGAAGCGGAATCGCGCAGATCCAGCGTCACGCTCTCCAACCCTTCGGCCTGCAATCGCGTTGCGTCGGCCGGCTGGCGCACCGCAGCGAATACCCGCCAGCCGCGCGCATTTAACCCGAGCGCAGCACATTGGCCGATACCCGAAGAACACCCTGTGATCAAAATCGTTTTATCGCTCATCGCCACCTCAAAAATCTGATGCACCTCGCTCGGAAGCGACGGAAAACGAAAGTCCTTGGTAATATTCGCAACCCGTTTTCTTGCAGCGCAATAAAACTGACATATTTATGAAATATAAAGGCCGTCAAGCCATAGTAACGTCAGCTTCTGGTTTCCGTTCGATCCTCAGGGAGGAGGTGCATTTCGACATCTTACCCATTCATGACAATTTTTTGTCGGAGGCTTTTTCGTGATCAAGAACAAACTCGCGCTCGCTGCGACGGCAACTATCGCTTTGGCAAGTACGGCTTACGCTCAATCCGCCCGTGACTACATCAGCATCGTGGGCTCGTCCACCGTCTACCCCTTCTCGACGGCGGTCGCCGAGCAATTCGGCAAGGGCAGCAGCTTCAAGACGCCGAAAGTCGAATCGACCGGCACCGGCGGCGGCTTCAAGCTGTTCTGCGGCGGCGTCGGCGTCCAGCACCCCGACATCAGCAACGCTTCCCGCAAGATCAAATCGTCCGAAATCGAAACCTGCGCCAAGAACGGCATCAAGGAAATCGTCGAGGTCAACGTCGGTTTCGATGGCATCGTGGTCGCTTCTTCCAAAAAGAACAAGCCGATGCCGCTAACCACCAAGAACCTCTGGCTGGCCTTGGCCAAAGAGATTCCAGACCCGGCCACCGGCAAGCTGGTCGCCAACAATGCTAAGACCTGGAAAGACATCGACGCCACGCTGCCCGCCAACAAGATCGAGGTGCTAGGTCCGCCTCCGACCTCCGGCACCCGCGACGCCTTCGTCGAACTGGTCATGGATCACGGCTGCAAGGAATTCGACGCCATCAAGGAGCTGGAAAAATCCGACGAGAAGAAAGCCAAGGCAGTTTGCCAAACCATCCGCGAAGATGGCGCGTTCATCGAAGCGGGCGAGAACGACAACCTGATCGTCAACAAGCTGGTCGCCAATCCCAACGCGCTGGGCCTCTTCGGCTACAGCTTTTTGGAAGAGAACCTCGACAAGATCCAAGGCGAGACCATCGACGGCGTCGCGCCCGCTTTTGAGAGCATCGCCGACGGCAAATATCCTGTCGCCCGGCCGTTGTTCTTCTACGTCAAAAAAGCCCACGTCGGCGTCATCCCCGGCATCAAGGAATACGTCGCCGAGTTCACCAGCGAGAAAGCCATGGGTGACGAAGGCTATCTTAGCGCGAAAGGTTTGATCCCGCTGCCAGCCGCCAAGCGCAAGCAAGTCGCGGCCGACGCCAATAGCCTCAAGGCTATGACCCCATAAGCTCTCGCTCCTAGACCCCTCTCCCTGCGGGAGGGGCTTTTTTATTGCAGCGTCTCCTCTACGGTTCACGGTAACGACATGCGGCCTTATCTTTTGCTCGCGCTGATCCTATTGAGCATCGGCAGTTACTATCTGGGCCGGCAGCGCGCCCTCGCGGTCGCCGGCGGCCACGTCCGTAACCTGCATTCCCTACCTAGTTTCTACGGCTCTTACGCGGCCTTGTGGTGCGGCCTGCCAGCGCTGGCCGTGTTCGTGCTCTGGGCCGTTCTGCAACCGAACATCATCATCGATCTGGTCGTGGCCAGCATGCCGCCCGAATTGCGCGAGCTGCCACCGGATCGCTTGAACCTCGTGATCAACGACCTCAAGAATCTGGTCGGCGGCAACATCGTCTCCAGCACGCCCAATCCGGCCATGCTAGCGGCCGCCGACCACTACCGGAATCTGCACGTCATCGGCAACGCTGCGCTTTGGATGGTGGCGCTCACGCTCGCCATCGCTGGCATCGCCCACGCCTGGCGGGCGATTTCACCGGCGCTGCGCGCCCGTAACCGGGTCGAACAGGTCATCAATTTATTTTTGATCGCCAGTTCGACGGTCGCCATCTTCACCACCGTCGGTATCGTGCTATCGGTTTTGTTCGAATCCATCCTGTTCTTTCACAAAGTGCCGGTCACCGAGTTTCTATTCGGTTTACAGTGGAGCCCGCAAACCGCGCTGCGCGCCGATCAGATCGGCTCTTCGGGCGCATTCGGTTCGGTGCCCCTGTTCGCCGGCACCTTGCTGATCTCCGGCATCGCCATGCTGGTCGCCGTGCCCATCGGCCTGATGGCGGCGCTGTTCCTGTCCGAGTACGCCACCCCGAAATTTCGCGCCATCGCCAAGCCAGCCCTGGAAATTCTCGCCGGCATTCCGACCGTGGTCTACGGCTTCTTCGCCGCGTTGACCGTGGCGCCGCTGATCCGCCAGATCGGCACGGCCCTGGGCCTGCATGTGGCGTCGGAAAGCGCCTTGGCCGCCGGACTGGTCATGGGCATCATGATCATCCCGTTCGTCTCTTCGCTGTCGGACGACGTGATCAACGCCGTGCCGCAGTCGATGCGCGACGGTTCCTACGCGCTGGGGGCGACCAAATCGGAAACCATCACCCGCGTGCTGCTGCCCGCCGCCTTGCCTGGGATCGTCGGCAGCATCTTGCTGGCNNGAAACCATGATCGTGGTGATGGCCGCTGGGCTATCGGCCAACTTGACCGCCAATCCGCTGGCGGCGGTGACCACGGTCACGGTGCAGATCGTCACCCTGCTGACCGGCGATCAAGAGTTCGATAGCGCCAAGACTCTGGCGGCTTTCGCGCTGGGGTTGGTGCTGTTCACGATCACGCTGATCCTCAACATCGTCGCGCTGCGCGTGGTGCGCAAGTATCGGGAACAATATGAATAAGCTAAAGCCCTCCGCCGCGCCGGTGGCTCCCGGCCGCGACATCAAAACCATCGTCAACGCCAGCCTGAAACGCCGCCACGCGGCCGAACGCCGGTTTCGCTGGTACGGCCTGATCGCCATCGGCCTCGGACTGATTTTCGTGGCCCTGATGTTCACCAACATCATCGGCAAGGGCTATCCTGCGTTTTGGCAAGCTTACGTGCAGGTGCCGATCACGTTCGATCCCGCCGTAATCGACCCCCAAGGCAACCGCGATCCAAAAGCCATCGAAACCGCCGATTACGCCGCCCTGGTCCGCGCCGGGATGCGCCAACTGTTTCCGGCCGTGCAGGGACGGCTGGAACTGCGGGCTTTGTACGGCTTGATCAGTTCCGACGCCGCCTACGAGCTGCAAAGGCAGGTACAGCAAAACCCTGCCCTGATCGGCGCCAGCCAAGAAGTCTGGCTACTGACCAGCGCGACGGTGGATACCTTCGTCAAGGGCAACATCGACCGCACGCTCGACGAAACGGAACGGCTGGTCAAGGATAACCAGATCGAATGGATCGACAAACTGCTCGCCGCCGGCAAGATCCAAAAGCAATTCAACACCGTTCTGTTCGGCAACGGCGATTCGCGCGAACCGGAGCAGGCCGGCATTCGCGGTGCGTTGATGGGATCGTTCTTCACCCTGGTGGTCACGTTCCTGTTGTCGTTCCCGATCGGCGTGGCAACGGCGGTGTATCTCGAAGAATTCGCCCCGAAAAACCGCTGGACGGACCTGATCGAGGTCAACATCAACAACCTGGCGGCGGTGCCTTCCATCGTGTTCGGCTTGTTGGGCCTAGCGGTGTTCATCAATTTTTTCGGCCTGCCCCGTTCCGCGCCGCTGGTCGGCGGGCTGGTGCTGAGCCTGATGACCCTGCCGGTCATCATCATCGCTGGCCGCGCCGCCCTGACTTCGGTACCGCCTTCCATCCGCGAGGCGGCGCTGGGCATGGGCGCATCCAAACTGCAAACGGTGGGGCATCACGTTCTGCCCCTGGCCATGCCCGGCATGTTGACCGGCTCCATCATCGGCATGGCCCGCGCCCTGGGCGAATCGGCCCCGCTGCTGATGATCGGCATGGTCGCCTTCATCGTGGACGTGCCCAAGAGCTTCATGGACCCCGCCACGGTCTTGCCGGTGCAAATCTACTTATGGTCCGATCTACCGGAGCGCGCGTTCGTGGAACGAACCTCGGCCGCTATCATGGTGCTGCTGGCGTTCATGATTTTGATGAACGGTTTGGCCATCGTCCTGCGCAAGCGGTTCGAGCGGCGCTGGTAACCGCCCCGATCCACGCCAACCCACTACTCCATTCGGGATGACCGTCCTCATGAGCACGACCGCCGTCGAAACCGCAGTCTCCTTGGACAATGCTTTAAGCACCGCCATCGGAGCTCGCAAACAATCCAGCGTCGAAGTGACCGATTACGACAGCCGGCAAACCGTCGGCAAAATCACGGTGGATCATCCCAAAATGATCTGCCGGGAAGTCAACGTCTACTACGGCGAAAAACACGCCATCAAAAACGTCGGTCTCGACATCGGCACCAACGAAGTCATCGCCTTCATCGGCCCGTCCGGCTGCGGCAAATCCACCTTCTTGCGCTGCTTGAACCGGATGAACGATACCATCCCCATCTGTCGCGTCACCGGACAAATCAAGCTCGACGACGACGACGTGTACGATAAAAGCATCGATGTGGTGCAACTGCGGGCACGGGTCGGGATGGTGTTTCAAAAACCCAATCCTTTCCCCAAATCGATCTACGAAAACGTCGCTTACGGGCCGCGCATTCACGGCATGGTCAACAACAAGACCGAATTGGACGAGCTGGTACGCGATAGCTTGGAGCGAGCCGGTCTGATCAAGGAAGTCGAGAAACGGCTAGACGAACCGGGCACCAGCTTGTCCGGCGGCCAGCAGCAACGGCTCTGCATCGCCCGGGCGATTGCGGTCAATCCCGAAGTGATCCTGATGGACGAACCCTGCTCCGCGCTGGACCCGATTGCCACCGCCAAGATCGAAGAACTGATCGACGAGTTGCGGGAAAACTACACCATCGTCATCGTCACCCATTCGATGCAACAAGCGGCGCGCGTTTCCCAGCGCACCGCCTACTTCCACCTGGGCGATCTGATCGAAATCGGCGACACCGACCAGATTTTCACCAATCCCCGGCACAAGTTGACCGAGGATTACATCACGGGGCGCTTTGGCTAACCTCGATTCCCGACGCGATACGACCCGGAGTACCTCACGATGCCCATTAGCCTGGATGCTCACACCGTCAAGCAATTCGACGTACAACTCGCCAACCTCCGCAGCATGGTGCTGGAAATGGGCGGGCTGGNNCGCGAGGTGATCGCCCGCGACCGGATCATCAACGGCCTGCAACTGAAGGCCAGCGAGGACTGCATCAGTCTGATCGCCCTGCGGCAACCGCTCGGCAGCGATCTGCGAACGGTCATGTCGCTCGCCAACACCGTGACCGACCTGGAGCGAATCGGCGACGGCGCCAAAAAGATCGCTCGCATGACTTTGCAAATTTACGACGGTGACGCCAACCCCCCCAACGCCAAGTTGCTGCGCGACGTGAGGCCGATGGCCGAACTAGCGGCCGACATGCTGCACGATTGTCTCGACGCGCTCGCCCGGCTGGACGTGCAGAAAGCCTTGACCATCATTCACAGCGACGACGAGCTGGACCAAGAGTTTCAATCGGCGATGCGGCGGTTGATCACCTACATGATGGAAGACTCGCGCACCATCGGACACGCCATCAACGTGATCTTCATCATCAAGGCGCTGGAGCGCATCGGCGACCATTGCAAGAACATCGCCGAACATCTGGTTTATCTGGTGGAGGGCAAAAACATCCAGCAGCGCCGCAACATCGACCCGAGCACCAGCATGGAGCTGGCGCTGGAGGAGCCGAAACAACAAGCGTGAGCGGCTCCCCTCTCGCGGGAGCGGGGCATTCTATTCGCCGCGACCGCGCGTTCGTAACCAGAGCGCGTGTTTTTGGCGCATGTCCGCCAACACTTCCAGATCGATCAGATCGTCTTCCCGGATACGCTCGTCGTAGTTTTCCCAGCCCATGAAATCCCGCAACGCTTTGAGGGTGGCCTCGTCGCAAATCCCGGTCAAGGCACCTTTGTAAAATCCGCGAGCGTGCATCATCTGCTGGAGTTCGTTGGCGATAGCGGTATCGATCTTCGCCAGTTGCGCGGCATCGCTGCGAAAGTAGGTCAAGCGATGGATGGCGTACAGCCGCGCCAGCTCGGCGATGGGAGTTGGATGATCGTACACCGAGATATCGACATAGCGGTCGTCGAAGCCGCCGTAACCGCCGCCGGCCCGCACGACCAGCAGCGCCGCCGACTGTTGGCCGCGCCGGTCGCCGCCGTTGGCCTGTCCGGCTTGCAAGGCCGTTAACAGCCGTTCGGCCAGTGAACCCTCAGCGTCTTCGAACGCTCGCACCATGCCTTCCACCACATGCGGACCGGCCAGAGTATTGCCTTGGGCGGAACAGCAGGCGCCGCCCATGTCGCCCGCCCAGTCGAAGCAACGCGAGCCGGTAAAGCTGGCCGTGCGGCCTCGGGCATCGATGATGCCGACCTGGCGATCATCGCGCTGCGCGTCGCTGGCGGTCAGGATATCCACCGCCTGTCGAGGCAAAGCCCCGTTCTCCAGCAACGCCAAGCCGCGCGGGCCGTAGCTGGTGTTGCAATACGATTGCGTCGCCACCGCTCCCACGCCGGCCTTGGCGAACGGGATGGAAACGCCGACGTTGGGAAATTTGGACTGCACGGCCACGCCCAGATCACCGTTGGCCGGATCGAACGCGACGATGGAAAACGTCATGGTTTATCCTTCATTCCAAAGGGTCCGGCTCTTCGCCGCCTTGGATGCCATAATCTTTCAGGCGGCGCCACAAGGTGGTACGGCTGATTCCCAATTCTTTAGCGACCAAACTCAACTTGCCTTGGTGAAGTTCGAGCAGCCGGACGATCTCCGCCCGTTCGACCTGCTCGATCCTGGACAAGCCTACCGGATTGTGGCGAGATCGAGGCAGCCAATCGCCCATCTCGATCCGGTCGCCCGAATTCAAAATGATTGCCCGCTCGATCAAATTTTCCAGCTCCCGCACGTTGCCGGGAAAACCATACCGGCATAGTTCGCTTACGACCTCTTCGTTAAAACCTGCAACCGGGCTGCGAAATCGTCTGCTGTATTTCTTCAGACAGTGCGCAGCCAACAAAGGAATATCCTCCGACCGTTCCCGCAACGGCGGGATATGAATCGGGAAAACGTTAATCCGGTAGTACAGATCGGATCGAAAATGGCCTTTTTTTATTTCGGCGTCCAAATCTTTGTTGGTCGCCGAAATGATCCGTACATCGACCTGCCGGTAGGTGCTGTCGCCGACGCGGCGAAATCGCCCCTCTTGAAGAATTTGCAAGAGCTTCACCTGAAGCAAGGGGCTCATTTCGCTAATCTCGTCGAGAAAAACGGTTCCGCCGTCGGCGGCCTCGAACAAGCCTTTCTGATCTTGAACGGCCCCGGTAAAAGCGCCGCGTTTGTGGCCGAACAGTTCGCTTTCCAAAAGCGATTCGGGGAGCGCTCCGCAGTTTTGCTCGACGAACAATTTATCCTTGCGAGGTCCATGATGGTGAATGTAGCGGGCCAACAGGGTTTTCCCCGTACCCGTTTCGCCGGTTAGCAACACGGTAATCGTCGTGTCGATGACTTTGGTAACGAGATCGAAAACGCGACGCATGGCCGCACCTTGTCCGACGATCTCGGCAAACTGCAAATCGTTGTTCAGCTCTTTTCTAATTAGCGTATTTTCGTCGCGCAACCGATCGTTTGCGGCTTCGAGTTCTTTGAAAAGCCGCTGATTTTCGATCACCAAATCATAGCTTTCCAGCGCGCGCTTAACGACGACCCGCAGTTCCTGCCGATCCCACGGTTTGGTGATATATTGATAAATATGCCCTTTGTTGATCGCCTGGATGAGATCGCCCGTATCGGTATAGCCGGTCAGAATAATGCGGATGATGTGCGGATTAAGGGTGATCGACCGTTGTAAAAGCTCCACGCCGGTCATTTCCGGCATACGCTGATCGGCGATGATCAATGCGATATCGTGCCTTTCCAGAACCCCTAATGCCTCCATACCGCTGCGGGCGGTAAACACCTCATAATCTTCCTCGAAAGTGAGGCCGAGAGTCCGCAAGATATCTTTTTCGTCGTCGACGAGGAGTAGGTTGTGGCGTTTCATGTCGCGTTCCGGTTCATGCGGACGGGCAACTCAACGGTAAATTCCGTTCCTTTGTTCAGCGTACTCTTTACTTCGATCTTACCGCTATGTTTTTGGATAATTCCATACGTGATGCTCAGCCCAAGCCCTGTTCCTTGTCCGACTGGCTTGGTCGTAAAGAAAGGATCGAAAATCTGTTTCAGTTTCTGCTCTTCGATACCGACCCCATTGTCTCGAATGACGATTTTCACTCGATCGCCGCAGGATTCCGTCTCGATCCAAACATCGCCTTCTTTTGTAATAGCTTGCGCGGCGTTTTGCAGCAAATTCATGAACACCTGGTTAAGCTGGCCCGGATAACATTCTATCTTGGGTAAATAACCATAGTCGCGATGAACGGTAATCCGATTCTTGTATTCTCTTGTCAGCAGATTTAAGGTCGACTCGATGCCGCTTTGTAAATCTGTCATGACCAAACCCACGTCGTCGGTACGAGAAAATGTTCGTAAATCCAGGACGATCTGCTTTACTCGCTCTGCTCCCACTTTACAACTGACTATCAATTCTTGCAGCGTTCTGAATGTCGATTCAAATTTTGCAGTCTTTATTTGCTCGTCGCCAAGACGACGCCTTTCTCTATCCGAGCTGGATGAATCGGAATAAGCAAAGATAATTTTGGCAAGGCGATTGGTATATTCTTCGATAAACTCCAGATTGCCATGCACGTAGCTAATGGGATTGTTTAATTCATGGGCGATGCCGGCAACCAGCAAACCCAGCGATGCCATTTTTTCCGAATGAATCAGTTGTTCTTGAGTGCGGGAAAGATCGCCGTAAGCCGCTTCGAGTTGTTGGTGGCGGTCTTTAAGCTCTTGGTTCGTCTTGGACAGGTCTTCGGTACGCTCCGCGATCCGGGCTTCCAAATTGCGCTTGTCTTCTTCCAGAGCGCGCCGATATTCGCGTTCCACCAGCACGGCGCGAACCAGCAAATGGCCGCCATAGACCAAACCGAGTCCCATGATACCCGAAACGATGGGGAGAGAGATATTCGATTCGATAAAGACTATGTACGCCACGACAAGCAGTGCGCCGGCCATGATCCCGGTTGCCAGCAAGGCAGCCATCGGCCGCAGCGCGACGAGAACAAAGCTGGCGATCACTATGAGGGTCAGCGACAGGGCGATCTGCGCGAATTTGTTCCATTCGGTTACGAAATTGCCGCGCAAAAGGTTGCCGATGATATTGGCCTGAATCTCGACACCGGCCATCGGCTGTCCAGAGATCCAGGAAAACGGGGTTAGGAAGGTGTCGCCGGACAACTGCTGCGGTTCTGGGACAGTTTCCAGCGAACGGCCCACCAAAACGATTTTGCCTTCAAAAATACCCGGGGGCAACAAATTCTCGTAGTCGAGCGCTTGGTAATACGAAACCGTTTTGATCGTGCGCGATGGGCCGGGATAGTTGATCAGCATTTCTCTGGAATAATCTAGATTACCCAGTTTTTTCCGCTCTTCCATCGAAGCGACTTTTCCGATGATTTGCAACCCAAAAGAAGACATGCCGGGATAAAGCAGCCGAGTTCGCCGCACGATGCCATCAGCATCGATAGTAATAATCGGACTACCCACGCAGCCAGTCTTGTTGCCCGCGCCGACAGCCTGGGCGCAAGCGGCCTGGGCGAACGCGGGCAGCGGATCGACCCGGGTCGTCAGACGAAATAGCGGATCGTTGACGACGGCAATCGTGCTCACTAAAACTACGTTGCCGGCCTCCTGAAGAGCGCTCTCTAAAGCCTGGTCCTCAGCCGGATCCGATGGCTCCGCAAACAGCACGTCGAACCCGATAACCTTGGCTCCCGCTTTGTTGAGCTGATGTATCAACCGAGCATGAACGTCGCGCGGCCAAGGCCATTGCCGTCGCATCTCGGCCAACGAAGGCTCGTCTATCGCAACGATGACGA
This sequence comes from Competibacteraceae bacterium UBA2792, assembly GCA_002352125.1. GTDB lineage: Bacteria > Pseudomonadota > Gammaproteobacteria > Competibacterales > Competibacteraceae > Competibacter_A. The sequence continues at coordinate 20,654 of DEHU01000045.1, forward strand.
TTTGCTCGGGCGGCGATACGCTGCCGCGCAGGGCAAACAAAAAATCGAGCCCTTTCAGCTCGAACAAGGAAAATAAAGGGAGATTGACGAGAATTTGAGTCAGTGCCGAGACGATGATCGCAACGAGCAAACCCATCGCCACGGGCCGAGGTACGAATGCCATAGCATTTATTCCAATATCCTGGCATCAAAATTTAATTAGCAGAACAGACCAATACAGCGTAACCCGAAAAACCAGAGTCGAGATTTATAATTCTCGCCGCTGACCTGCAAATGACGCAGGGCGAACTAGCACGGTGTAAACCACCAGACCGGAGCCAAAACCGGCGGGTTGCAGGCTGACACCACAACCCACCCTACAATTTAATTCTACGATGACCCGTAAGCCTCGCTTGACCGAAAGAGGAGGCAAGTTACACTCAGCGTGGATTGACTGCCAACTCAATTCGGGCAAGGGTCCTTCCATACCCATCGCCCCTCAATAAGCACCCAGCATCCGCCAGCGACGCGCACCAACGGTTCGCCTTGGCTAATAGAGTCGCGACCAACCTTTACCACATTTAACTTTCCGTTTTCATCGGAAATAACCATCAGGACCGTATTGGGTTCAACTTTGGACAGAGTTTCGGCCGGTACTTCAACACCAGTCAATTTCATTGCTTTGCTCCTTGGACGATTGAGGGTCAAAAATTAAGAATCAGTCGACCTGCGATAATCCGCTCGGGAACATAGGCGGGACTAATAGTCGAAATCCCCGTTTGGAAGCTGTAATCCTGATAACGAAATTCCTTGTCGAACACGTTGTTCACCTGTAGCGCAACGATTCCCCAGCGTTTAGGGAGACGATAACCTAGGCCGACATCGACCAAAGTAAATTCCTCGTTTTGGGTTGGCGTCAGGACAAAAGACCCCGGGAAAGAAGATACGGAATCGATAGCTCGGATTTCCTGATTCACGTAAACGATGCCCAGCCCGGCAAAAAAGCCAGAAGGATCGAAATACTGGACGCTCGCGGGCAGCGAAAAGGTCTTCAGCTCGGCCGGGTAAAGAAACAAGCAAAACGTACAACTTTGATCGGTCTCGATTTTTTCGTAACGCAGCGAGGTGGAGAGCGCCCAGTTGCGGCTCGGCAGCCAATACAAGTAGGCGCTATAAAAATCTTCCCGATTATCCGCAATTTCGTAGAATTCGGGATGCGACAACTCCCCCAAAGGTACGTTGGTGTCGCGCCGCAACGCTTCCAAGCCGCCAAACAGTTGCGGACTGAAGCGGATATCGAGCGCGACGCCATAATTTTCTACTACGGTTTCATCGATATAATCCGCCAACTGATTGAACCCGGCCACCTGCGTCGGCTCGATGGTTTGCTCGAAAGCGAGTGCCCGTTTGACGGCCTTGAAGGCCATCCGATTACCCATAATTTT
>DEHU01000242.1 GCA_002352125.1 Competibacteraceae bacterium UBA2792
ATCGAATCGCGCCAGCGCGAGTTCACCGTGCTGACCGAATCCGATTTGCGCGTACCCGAGCAGTTCAACAATTTGATCCTGAAGGAAACCAAGGGTTATCCAATCCGGCTGCGCGACATCGGTTACGCCGAAGTCGGCGCGGCGGACGAACGCAACGCGGTCAGGGTCAACGGCAATCCTTCGGTGGGCTTGGGCGTCGTCAAACAATCCACCGCCAACACCTTGAGCGTGGCTCGATCGGTCAAGGCGTTGTTGCCAGAGCTCGAAGCGAGTTTGCCGGATGGCATGAAGATCCTCGTCGGTTACGATGGCTCGATTTTCATCGAGAAATCCATCGAGGCGGTTTATCACACCATGGGTGAGGCGTTGGTGCTGGTGGTCGCGGTGATCTTTCTGTTCCTGCGCAACTGGCGGGCGACCATCATTCCGTTCGTGACCATCCCCGTGTCGCTGATTGGAGCATTCGTGTTCCTGTACGCCTTGGGATTCACCGTCAATACCCTGACTTTGCTGGGGCTGGTGCTGGCCATTGGCTTGGTGGTGGACGATGCCATCGTGGTGTTGGAGAACATCCACCGCCATATCGAGGACGGGATGCCGCCGTTCAGGGCGGCGCTGCAAGGCTCCAAGGAAATCGCCTTCGCGGTGGTGGCGATGACCCTCACGCTGGCGGCGGTGTTTACCCCGCTGGCGTTCATGACCGGCAACACCGGCCGCTTGTTCACGGAATTTGCCTTCACCGTGGCGGCAGCGGTCATCGTCTCCGGTTTCACGGCACTGACCCTGACACCGATGATGTGCTCGAAACTGCTGCATCACGAGCAGAAGCACAACTGGCTGTTCAATGTCAGCGAGCGGTTCTTTCAGGCGATGAATCGCGGTTATCGCGGCGCGCTGGTTTGGGCGCTCGACTGGCGTTGGTTGGTGGTGCTGTCGTTTTTCGCTACCGGGGCCGGTGCGGTTTGGCTGTTTCTGCACTTGAAATCGGAGCTGTCGCCGCTGGAGGATCGTGGCACCATCATCGGCGTCGTCGTTGCGCCGGAAGGAGCGACCCTGACCTACACCGACGGTTACGCCCGGCAACTGGAACAGTTCTACAAGGTCATTCCCGAGGTCACCTCGTACTTTGTTTTCGTCGCGCCGGGGCTGGAAAAACCCAATCCGGTCAACAGCGCGCTGTCGTTCGTGCGGCTGAAGCCCTGGGAGCAGCGCCAGCGCAAACAGCAAGACATCGCCAAGGAACTGGCGCCGAAGATGTTCGGCGGGTTGCCCGGCGTGTTGGCGTTTCCGATCAATCCGCCCTCTTTGGGGCAGAGTTTTCGCAATCCGGCCGTCCAGTTCGTGATTCAGGCCAGCAGCTACGCGGAATTGCAGAAGATGGTGGATCAGGTGCTGGCCAAGGTCCGGCCATATCCGGGCATGGCGAACGCGGATACCGACCTGCGCCTGAACAAGCCGCAGTTGTCCGTCGTGCTCAAGCGCGACAAGATCGCCGCCGTCGGCGCNNCGGCAGGTCACCCGCTTCAAGCGGGAAGGCCAACAGTACGACGTGATCGTGCAACTCAAGGACCAGGACCGCGAGCAACCGACCGACCTGACCGCCATTTTCGTGCGCGGCCGCAACGGACAACTGGTGCAGCTCTCGAATCTGGTCGAGGTTGCGGAAACCGTAGCCCCCAAGGAGTTGAACCACTTCAACCGGCAGCGCGCAGCGGTGATTTCCGCCAACATCGCGCCGGGTTACACCTTGGGCGAGGCATTGGCTTTCATGGATAAAACCGCCGACGAAGTATTGGGCGAGAACGCTCAGACGGCCTTGGATGGCCAGTCGCGCGAGTTTCGCGAGTCCGGTGCGACGCTGTACGTGACCTTCCTGCTGGCGCTGATTTTCATCTATCTGGTGCTGTCGGCTCAGTTCGAAAGCTTCGTCTCGCCGTTCGTNNACGGCATCCTGATCGTGGAATTCGCCAACCAGTTACGATTGACCGGGCTGGACCGGCGCGAGGCGGTGCTGGAGGCGGCGACGCTGCGGTTGCGGCCGATCCTGATGACTACGCTGGCGACCATCCTTGGCGCGGTTCCGCTGGCGCTGGCGGTTGGTGCCGGAGCGGAGAGCCGCCAGCAAATCGGTTGGGTCATCGTCGGTGGGTTGCTATTGGGTACGTTGCTGACGCTGTCGGTGGTGCCGGTGGCCTACACGCTGTTGGCGCGCAAGGTTCATCACAGCGCTGAGGAAGCGGCGGAACTGGCGGAGCGGGAGGCAGCGGGCCAGATGAAGCCAGCGGGGGTCTGATGCCGCCCGAGAAAGAGTTGTATCTCCACTTTACGCCGTGACGGCGGGTTGGGGACATTCGGGCAAGGGTGGCGTCACTTGGATGCCGGTTATGCGGCGGTGCGGAAGCGGGCTTGGCAAACAACCCGAGGTTCAGACCAACATGACATCCATCTTCATCGTATCGGGCGGGACGGGTTTCAGCGGCGAGCAACTGTTGCGAACCGCTCTAGCGCAGTTTCCAATTGCCGATGTGGAGATTGCCGTTATCGCTGGAGTTCGGCGGCCGGAGCAATTGGAAAGCGTGGTCGCGCAGGCGGCAGCCACCAACGGACTCATCGCGCATACGCTCGTCGATGTCGATCTGCGCCTGACCCTTGACCGGCTCGCCCGGGATCGCGGCGTGCTGGCGGTCGATCTGATAGGGCCGTTGCTGGCTCAGTTACAGGTCGTGCTGGGCACCGATCCGGCCGGACAGCCGGGCCTCTACCGGGAACAGAACCGCGAAGCTTTGGAGCGAACCGAAGCCATCGACTACACCCTGGCCCACGACGATGGCCGCCATCCCGAAGGTTGGCGGCAGGCGGATATCGTGCTGATCGGGGTATCGCGGGTCGGCAAAACGCCCATCAGTCTCTATCTGGCCTCGCTTGGCTGGAAGGTCGCCAACGTACCGCTAGTCGGCGGGGAGCCACCTCCGGAACTGTTTCGACTGTACCGGCGGCGGGTGGTGGGATTAACCATCGATCCGGACCAATTGTTGGTGCATCGGCGCTGGCGCGAGCGCCGGCTCAAGGTGTCGCTGAGCGGGAGCTACAGCAATCCGCTCAAGCTGCGCGAGGAGCTGGAGGCAGCCCGGCGAGTGTGCCTGCAGGGCGGATTCGCGGTGGTGGACATCACCAACAAGCCGGTCGAAGTCAGCGCCAAGGAAATTTTGGAAGCGGCCGGGCGTTAATCGAAGTTCGTTGACGCGGCATCGCGCTTCTTCGAACCCCCGCCTATCATTAGGCCGTATAAAGCCAATTCCGGCCCACCGGTCAGCGTCGGGATTCCGTAGGGATCGCCCATTTAGAAAAGGTCACGCCCATGCTGGCGAAACTCAAACAATACGCTGCAACGATCAATCTGATTCCGAACACCGCCATCCAGTTTCTGGATTTCGGGTTCAACCTGAACGAAGCGCGAGTCTCGCGGGCGTTCCTCGCCGAAACCGGCGCGGACGGTCGCGCGGTCCTGACTTGCCTGTACGCCGACGACGCCAGCGGCCAGTTCGTGGCCGGCGACGGCCGGGCGGTCAAACCGGAACAAGTGTATTCGCTGAACGCCGCCAAGGCTGCCGCCATTTTCGCCGGCGCCTGGGTTCCGGTGCCGTTTTTGCGGATACGGGAGCGGCATCCGGACAGCCATCACCTGTTCGACAAAGGGCCGACTAACTGGGCGCGGGCGCGGTTGGTGGAATTGCCGACGCCCGATGCCGAAGGCAACACTCACCGGGTGACCCTGGCCTTCGACACCCAATTGCTGCCGACTCGCGAGGGTCGGCCCTATCTTGCGCCCAGTCCGCTGGACATGCAGTCCGGCGAGGAATTCGCCCTGAGCGATGCCGAAGCCGATACCGGCTGGTTCCTGGAGCAGGAATGGGTGCGGGAGTGGTTGCACCAGCGGTTCCATGCTTTCGAATTGCGTCGCCGGGCGCCGCGCCGGGTAGACGAGGCCGAGCTGCGCGCCAGCCCCGACGCGCAGGCCGCTTGGCTCACCGTGCTGACCCTGCTGCAACGGGCGGTTCGAACACCGCTCCTGCGCTTCACCTTCGTCGATGGCGGCCCGACCGCCCGGCTCAACCGGCCGGTCAACGTCGATCTGGTGCTGGATATCGGCAACTCCCGCACCTGCGGCATGCTGATGGAAACCAGCGGCGACGATCCGGTGGACATGAACGACAGCTANNCGGACCAGCGCCTTTCTGTGGCCGACGGCAACGCGGGTGGGATACGAAGCGCAAACGCTGTCCTACTACAGCCACGGCACCGAGGGCAGCACCGGCCTGTCCGGCCCGAAGCGGTATCTGTGGGATACCGATCTCCGCCATCA
>DEHU01000057.1 GCA_002352125.1 Competibacteraceae bacterium UBA2792
CTGATGGAGCATCACGCCAACGATCTACCGCACCGCAAGCACGCCGGCCAGGTTCTGCACGTTCCGCTAACCGGCCAGGCACCAACGCTAGGCGCGGTGGATCTTGCAAAGACAGCGCGATTGCTGGAGCAATATGCCGGCCGAGTCAACTACGTTGCGGTGGCAGCGGCCAGCAACGTAACAGGCATCATCAACCCGGTGCACGACATCGCGGCGCTGGCGCATGCCCACGATGCCGAGATAGTGGTCGATGCGTCCCAACATCTCGCTCACGCCGCGCTACCGGTCAGCGACACGGGCGCGATGGAACGGGCATTGGATGCGGTGGTGTTTTCTGGCCATAAGCTGTACGCGCCGGGCTCGCCAGGGGTGGCGGTGGTCAAACGGACCTTGCTGGAGAACCAGGAACCCGACGAAGTAGGTGGCGGCATGGTCGATGACGTGTATTTAAGCGGGTATCGGATCAGCGCGCGCTTTCCCGATCGCGAGGAAGCCGGCACGCCCGATATCGTCGGCGCCGTCCAACTGGGCGCGGTGCTGAGCGTGCTACAACGGCTCGGGATGGAGCCGGTTCACGCCGCCGAGCAGACGCTGCTCCGGCGGCTGCTCGCCGAACTGTCGGCCACGCCGGGCGTGCGCGTGTACGGCGATCTCGATCTGGAACGCACTCCGCGCCTCGGCACGGTTGCCTTCAATCTGGCTGGGCTGGAGCACGGACTGGTGGCCGCTGCGCTGAACGATTATCACAACGTCGCGGTTCGCGACGGCTGTTTCTGCGCTCACCCTTACGTCCGCGAACTGCTGAAGCCGGAGCTGTGGGCGCTAGACCTCGATCCCGATGCCGACGACGCGGCGGCGGCGCTCGAACCCTGGCAAGGCATGGTACGCGCCAGTCTCGGCTTGTATACCAGCGATGACGATATCGCCGCCCTAGTGGCCGGCATTCGCGATCTGCTAGCGCGACCGGACCATTATCGGGCGTTGTACGAACCGGATGCGGCCGGTCACTTCGAGCATCGAACATTTAAAGCACCAGCCAAAACCCTGTTCGATCCCGAGGCGGAACTCGATCAGGCGCTGTCGCGGCTGAGTGTAACGCGCGACGTGCTATAGTAGCGGTGTCACCGGCCATCGAACGAATCCATACCATGCCAGACTTTCTTCGCAAATTCATCGGTCTATTGTTGATTTTCGCTACTGTCGGCGTCGCTTCCTGCCAAGCGCTGCTGGCGTCCTGCTCGTCCGGCACGACGGCGATTGCCCCGGTTTCCTCATCGCCGATGCGCTGAACGGGGTCATCGATATGGGCCGCCTTCTGCTGCTGGCCGGGGCCGTCCTGCTCTCGCTGACCGCTCTGGTTCTGCTCGTAAAACGGAGAATTCGAATCGTGGCCGAACGCTACCAGCAACCCCCCGGCCGTTATCCATCGCCCAAGGGCGTCCTAATGTTCCTGCTGCCGTTGCCGGTCCTGTTTGCCGCTATCGCTTCGCTGGCGCGCGGCAACTTGGGCGGCTTGCTCGGCAATGCGGCCGGCTATGGTCTGTTCCTGGCCGGCGCGTTGCTGTTGCGGCGAGGTTTGTTGACCGAAGCCGACTACGACCGCCGTCAGGTCGCCAAGGCACCTTACCCGCTCAAAACCCTAGGCGGCGGCATCATCGCGCTCGCCACTGGCGTTACCGCCTATCTCGGCGCCCGCTATCCTTCGATCATCGCCGCAGCTTTCGGGCTGGCCGCCCTGCTCGGCTGCTATCTGAGTTACGGCTTCGATCCCCGCGCCGCTAAACGCTTCACCGACAGCGACGGCGTGGACACCACCGACCGGGTATTGGAAGCGCTGGCCCAGGCCGAACGTTCCATCGCCGCCATCGAGCAGGCCACCCGCGATATCCGCAATGCCGAATTCAACAGCCGGCTACGGCGCATCGCTGCGCTGGCCCGGCAAATTCTGAAGTTGCTGGAAGAAGATCCGCGCGATCTGCGCCGCGCCCGCAAATTTCTCAACGTCTATTTGGATGGCGCCAAACAGGTCACGGAAGGCTATGCCAAAACCCACGGACGGGTCGCTGCACCGGAACTCGAAGACAATTTCCGCCATGTGCTGACCACCATCGAGGAAGTATTCGCGGAACAGCAGCAGAAACTGCTGGAAACCGACGTCACCGATCTCGACGTGCAAATCGAAGTGCTGACCACTCAATTGAAACGGGAAGGGGTGATCTGAAATCCCGCCCATGTCGTCATCACCCCAGCCTTCTTCGAAGGGTACTCATACTTATTTTTAGGAGTGAATCCGCATGTCTACCCCTCAGCCGCCCACCTCGACAACGACCCCTACACCACCCGCGCTAGCCGAGGCGTTCGCCGCTACCGTGCCGCAGGTCCAGCAGGACCTGGCCGCTCGCGCCCCGGCGCCGGCGCAAGACCAGCAGCAAGTCACCTCGCTGGTCAAAGAGTTGGATCTGCGCGATAGCAACTCGATCATTTTTTTCGGTAGCAAGGCGCAGGAACAACTGACCACCATCTCCGACAAGATGCTGGAAGGGGTACGCAACAAAGACACCGGTCCGGCCGGCTCAGCGTTGAACGAAATGGTCGCGGTGCTGCGCGGTTTCGACCTCGACGAGCTGGACCCGAACAAGCAACCCGGCTTCTTCGCCAAACTGTTCGGCGCAGCTAAGCCGCTGGTCAAAATCGTCCAGCAATATGAAACCGTTCGAAACCAGATCGACGATATCAGCGATGCGCTGGAAAAGCACAAAACCCAGTTGCTGACCGATATCGCCTCGCTGGACCGGCTGTACGACGCCAACCTCGACTACTTCCACACCCTGGAACTGTATATCCAGGCTGGCGAGGAAAAGTTGCGTCAGGTGGACGCCGAAGAACTACCGGTGTTGGAGAAAGAGGTCGCGGCCGGCGAAGATATGGTGAAAGCCCAGCAGTTGCGCGATCTGCGCGCCAGCCGCGACGATCTGGAGCGGCGAGTCCACGATCTGAGGCTGACCCGGCAGGTGACGATGCAAAGCCTGCCCAGCATCCGGCTGGTGCAGGAAAACGACAAGGGTCTGATTTCCAAAATCAACTCGACCCTGGTCAACACCGTACCGCTGTGGCGGCAACAACTGGCCCAGGCCATCACGATTTACCGGTCCGGCCAAGCCGCCGAAACGGTCAAGGCCGCCACCGATCTGACCAACCAACTGCTGGAAGCCAACGCGGAGAATCTCCGGCAGGCCAACGTGCAGGCGCGCGAGCAGATGGAGCGCGGCGTGTTCGACATCGAGACCGTGAAAAAAGCCAACCAGACGCTGATCGCCACCATCGAGGACAGCCTGCGCATCGCCGACGAAGGCCGCCGCCGCCGCAAGGAAGCCACCGTGCAACTCGAAGCCTGCGAGACCGAACTGCGCCAGGCACTGGCATCCGCCCAAGCCCGAACTCGCCAACCCAACCCACCCACCGGAGGCCGCTGATATGGGATTGTGGGACAAACTGCTCGGCGAATTCATCGACGTCATCCAATGGACGGACGATTCCAACGACACTCTGGTCTATCGCTTCGAGCGCCAGGGCAACGAAATCAAGTACGGCGCCAAACTGACGGTACGCGAGGGCCAGGTGGCGGTGTTCGTCAACGAAGGCCAGCTCGCCGATACTTTCCAGCCGGGCATGTACGAGCTGAAGACCAATAACCTGCCGATCCTCTCGACCCTGCAAGCCTGGAAACACGGCTTCGAGAGTCCGTTCAAGGCCGAGGTATACTTCTTCAGCACCCGCCGTTTCACCGACCTCAAGTGGGGCACCCAAAACCCGGTGATGCTGCGCGACCCCGAATTCGGGCCGATCCGGCTGCGGGCCTTCGGCAGTTACGCGATCCGGGTCAAGGACGCACCGACCTTCCTGCGCGAGATCGTCGGCACCGACGGCCGTTTCACCACCGATGAAATCACCAGCCAGTTGCGTAACATGGTGGTGTCGCGCTTCACCAACATCCTCGGCCAGTCCAAAATTCCGGCGCTGGATTTGGCGGGCAACTACGATCAGCTCGGCCAGTTCCTGCTGCAACGCATCGCTCCAGAATTCGAAGCGGTCGGGCTGGAGTTGACCAACCTGCTGGTCGAGAACATCTCGCTGCCCAAGGAAGTCGAGGCGGCGCTGGACCGGCGCAGCAGCATGGGCATCGTCGGCAATCTCGACCANNTGAACATGGGGCTGGGGCTGGCGATGGCCCAACGATTGAGCGAAACCTTGGCGCGGCCGGCGCAACCGGCAGCCCCAGCACCCGCTCCGCAACCCGCCCCCACAGCACCGATAGCACCTCCCCCGTTACCCGCCGCCAATCCTTATTTCGTGGCCGCCAACAACCAGCAGACCGGACCGTTTCCGATGGACGAACTGCAACGGCAAGCGCAAAGCGGTCAACTGACCCGCGCTACCCTGGTGTGGACGCAAGGCATGGCCCAGTGGACAGCGGCCGGCGATGTGGCGGAACTGGCGCCGCTGTTCGCCAACCTGCCGCCACCGCTGCCCAACGCCTGAGCGGTGCGATCGAGCGAGCACCGGTTTTTTCGCAACCCGTTTTTTACGCCAACGCAAAAACCGCAGGAGGTTGTCATGGGACTATTCGACTTCATTATCGGTCAAGGTAAAAAGCTGTTCGGCGCGGGCGATGATCCTGCCGCCAAAATCAAGCAGGAGATCGAATCCGCCAATCCCGGCATCAAAAATCTGAACGTCGAATTCAAGGACGGCGAAGTCAAGCTTTCCGGAGAAGCCGCTAGCGCGGAGGCCATGGAAAAAGCCGTTTTGATGGCGGGTAACGTTCAAGGCGTGGCAAAGGTTTCGGCCGATCAGGTCCAAGCGCCACCGCAGGCGGGCAAGGTCGAGTATTACGTCATTCAAAAGGGCGACACGCTCTCGGCGGTCGCCAAGAAATTCCTCGGCAACGCCAACGATTATCCAAAAATCTTCGAAGCCAACCGCGAGGTCATCAAGGACCCGAACTTGATTTACCCCGGCCAGAAAATCCGTATTCCGGTCGGTTGAAATTCGGGATAACCGATCGCGGGATCGCATGTTCGCGGTCCCGTACACCAAAAAATAAGTGTTTATGGAGGATTGATGATGGACGCATTCAAAATATTGGGTAGCCTGTTGGGCAATAACGCCACCTCTTCGGGGCTAAGCGGAGATATTCTCGGCCAATTGATCGGCGGTCTGGCGGGGGGCGGCGCCCAGTCCGGCAGAACCAGCGGCAACGGCGGCTTGGCCGACATCCTCGGCGGCCTGATGGGCGGCGGCGCGCAACCCGGCAGGAGCGGCGGCAGCTTGACCGACATCTTGAGCGGCCTGACCGGGGGCGGTACCCCAAGCGGCGGAACCAGCGGCGGCTTGGCCGACATCCTCGGCAACCTGATGGGTGGCGGCGCGCAACCCGGCAGGAGCGGCGGCAGCTTGACCGACATCTTGAGCGGCTTGACCGGAAGCGGAGGACTGCAAGGAGGAACAGGCGGCGCCAACTCGGGGCTGCTCGGTGGCCTGGTGATGGCCGCGCTGCAAATGTTCGCCCAGGGCGGCGGCGCGGCCGGTCAATCCTCGCTCGCGGGATTGGCCGGAATGCTCGCGTCCGGACAGGGAACGCCGGCAGCGGCGGATACCGGCGCAGCGGGCCAGCCATCGCTCGCGGAATTGGCCGGAATGCTCGCGCCCGGACAGGGAACGCTGGCGACGACCGATGCCGCTCCCCAAGCCCACCAGCAAGCCTTGGCTTTGGTGAAAGCCATGATCAACGCCGCTAAAGCCGACGGCGAGATCGACGCCGAGGAACAGGAGAAAATCGTCTCCAAGCTGACCGATCTCGGCCCCCAGGAAACGGCTTTTATCCAAGAAGAGCTGAACAAGCCGTTGAATTTCGATTTCTTCGCGGACATCACCCAGGACATGGCGTTGCAGACCTATGCGGCATCGCTCATGGCGATCAATCTCGATACGCCGGCCGAAAGCAGCTACATGCAACAACTCGCGCAAGGTCTGGGCTTGGATCCGCAAGCCGTCAACGCTATCCACCAGCAATTGGGTTTGGCACCGCTGTACGCTTGAGGTAGTAGAATTGGTGCCGCAGTTCGCCAACGCATCATCGAGGGTCTATAAAGCTCCCCTCGCCATACCCTATTTTTCCACGAACGCCCGCTCGATCACATAGTGGCCGGGTTCGCCGATGTGCGGCGAGATGACGAAACCCCGGGCATTCAAGAGCGCGCAAGTGTCCTTCAGTAATCCCGGACTGCCGCAGATCATCGCTCGATCCCGCTCGGGATCGAGCGGCGGCAGCCCGAGGTCTGCGAACAGTTTGCCGCTTTCGATCAAATCGGTCAGTCGCCCTTGGTTGTGGAAAGGCTCGCGCGTCACGGTGGGATAGTAGATCAGCCTTTCGCGAACCAGCTCGCCCAAGAATTCGTTTACCGGCAATTCCTGGGCGATAAAATCGGCATAAGCCAGCTCGCTGACGTGGCGAACGCCATGCACCAGCACGACTTGGCCGAAACGCTCGTAGGTATCCGGGTCCTTGATGATGCTCAGAAACGGCGCCAGACCAGTACCCGAACCGAGCAAGTAAAGCCGCTCGCCGGGCAACAAATCGTCGATCACGAGCGTACCCACCGGCTTGCGCCCGACCAGAATCGAATCGCCTTCCTTCAGGTGTTGCAGCCGCGAGGTGAGCGGGCCGTTGCGCACCTTGATGCTAAAAAATTCCAAATACTCGTCGTAGTTGGCGCTGGCGATGCTGTAGGCCCGCATCAACGGACGGCCGTCCACTTCCAGACCGATCATGACGAAATGGCCGTTGCGGAAGCGGAGTCCTGGATCGCGGGTGGTCTTGAAGCTAAACAGTGTGTCGTTCCAGTGGTGCACACTGAGCACGTGTTCGGTATTGAAGGCTTTCATGGGTCAGTCGATCAAAAACGGTCTCACTCTTCTAGCCGGTCAGACAAACGAGAATGTGCCGATTGGTTATTGGGAAGTCGATTATATATTCTAATCGATTATATATGAGAAGAGGGACCATGCTACTCACCGGGGTTGGCACCATCTCGCCGAACGGTGGTTCCGAACAAACCGGCCACGCCAGGATTGCAGCGCAGCAAAGCGGATAGCCGTTTATCTGCCTTCGAACCGGGGCTTGCGCTTTTCCCGAAACGCGTCCAACCCTTCCTGATAGTCGTGGCTGTCGTAGACGATGCGGCGGAGGCCCTGAATCCGCTCGAACAGTTCCGGCGTGACCGTGCGCGCGCTGGCAAGTAGCCGCAGTTCTTCCTTCATCACCGAAATGCTCAAAGGCGAATTAGTCGCGATCTGCGCGGCGAGGCCGTAAACGAAATTCTCGATTTCTCCGGCGGATTTGATGTAGTTGATGATGCCAAGATTCAGAGCCTGCGACGCGGGAATCGGTTGTGCCGTGAACAACATCTCCTTGGCTACCGGCAGCGGGATCATGTTCATCAGCGTCAAAATACCGCCCAGGTTATAGGGAACACCAAGCTTTGCCGGAGTGATGGCAAAAGTCGCCTCGGGGGTGGTGACCAGCACATCGCAGGCTATGGCGACTTCGCAGCCGCCACCCCAAACGCCACCTTCGATCAAGGCGATAATCGGCGCGGGGAACTCCTGAATGGAGCGGACCAAGACGCGCAACGGGTCGCTCCAGCCCAACGGATCGCGACCCCGATCAGGCAGTTCGCTGACATCGTGGCCGGCCGACCAGACTTTCACGCCAGCGGGAGCGCGCAGGATAGCGGCGCGAACGTTCTCCTCCCGAAAACGCTCCAATGCAACGGTGATCTCGCCGATCAGCGCCTCGCTGAGCGCGTTGCGCTTTTGGAGGTGATTCATCACGATGGTTCCAATCGCATCTTTGGTTTCGGTCAAGACAAGCGACACGGTCTCTTCTCCTTCGATGAAGTTGCTGCGAACAAACACAAAATCCCAACTTTGGGCGTTAACTCGGGCAGAGCTGGTAAGGTACCGGTTTCGGCAAGAAAATCACTTCCAGAAATCCGGCAGGAACAACAGCAGCAGGGGAAAGACTTCCAGCCGTCCGACCAGCATGGCCAACGACATCAGCCAAGTAGCGGTATCGTTCAGCACGCCAAAACCAGCGGCCGTTTCGCCCAAACCGATGCCCATGTTGTTCAAACAACCCGCTACCGTACCGAACGATGTCACCAGATCAACGCCGGTCGCCGTCAAGGCTAGCGAGAAAAAGCAGTAGCTGAAAATATACAGATAATAGAATCCCCACACCGCCTGCATCACCCGGTCGGGGACGGGATGGCTGCCTAGCTTGACCGAGATCTGCGCCGTGGGCCGGATCAACAATCGGGCCTCGCGCACGCTCTGCTTGTACAGCAGCAGAAAGCGAATGGCTTTAATGCCGCCGCAGGTCGAGCCGACGCAACCGCCGAAGAAGCTACCCAGCAACAGCAGCAGCGGCACGAAGGTCGGCCAGTCGGCCGGATAGCCAATCGTTCCCAGTCCGTTGTCGGTGATCACCGAAGCGGCTTGGAAAAAACCGTGGTAACCCGATTCCCACGGCGAGAACTTGCCATCGACATACAGAAAAATGCAGGTCGTGGCGATAATCCCGCCCATGACCACCATGCAGAATTGGAACTCGGCATCGCGAAAGATCGCCATGAGGCTGCGGGAACGCCAAGCCAAAAAATACAGGGCGAAATTGACCGCCGCCACCAGAGAAAAGAAACCGGCGACCAACTCGATGGCAGGGCTCTGAAAATAGCCGATGCTGGCGTCGTGAGTGGAAAACCCGCCCAGCGCCAACGTGGCAAAGCTGTGGCAGAGCGCATCGAAGAAACTCATCCCTGCCGCCCAGAACGACAGGGTGCAGACCACGTTCAGGCCGACGTAGATGTACCAGAGATTCTTGGCGGTTTCGGTAATCCGGGGCGTGAGCTTTTCGTCTTTCATCGGCCCCGGCGTTTCCGCCTTGTAGAGCTGCATTCCGCCGACGCCCAGCATCGGCAGCAGGGCGACCGCCAACACGATGATACCCATGCCGCCCAGGAAATTCAGTTGCGCCCGGTAATACACGATCGCCTTGGGCATGGCGTCGAGTCCGGACAGCACGGTCGCGCCGGTCGTGGTCAGCCCGGACACCGTCTCGAACACGGCGTCCACCAGCGGCATGTGGGGGTAGTCGGACAGCATGAACGGCAGCGCCCCGATCAGCGACAGCAGGAACCAGAACGCCACCACCACCACGAAACCGTCCCGGTTGCGCAGATCGACTTTGTACCGACGCACCGGCAGCCAGCAGATCAGGCCCAGCGCCAGCATGGCCCCCATCGCTTCCGCAAACGGCAAAACCACGCCATAACCGTCGTACCACCACGCCACCCCCATCGGCGGCAGCATGGTGACGCTGAACAGGATCATCAGCAATCCAACCACGTATAGCGCCGTCTTGAGCGGTGATCGCCGGTAAACGACTTGGCGCTTTTTCTGGTTTTGGCCGGTTGCCACCTGCCTTGCGGGCAACTCGGTGACGACCATCGCATCGGATTGAGCCAAACCGCCGGCCGCTGGCTGCCCGGCTTCCCGTCGTTCATCAAAATCGGCTTCTGTCACCATCTCATCTTACGCCTTTGAAAGCCGACATATCCGCCTGGCAGACAGGAAAGCGGCGGCGATACCACGCTTCGCCGCCGCTTTCCTAGCCGAACGGCAATTACAAATACCGCCAGTATAGATAGGCCATACTGATGAAGATGGACAATAGCATGATCGGAAAAGCGACCAAGGTATAGCG
>DEHU01000315.1 GCA_002352125.1 Competibacteraceae bacterium UBA2792
AAATGATCCAAATCCACGAACAGCAGCGCGAGGTTCTGGCCGGCTCGCTGGGCGCGGGCGATGGCGTGCTTGAGCCGATCCCGCAGAAGATTGAGGTTCGGTAGATGTGTCAAGGCATCGTGAGTGGCCTGGTAAGCCATCTGTTCGGTCAGCCGGCGGGTTTCGGTGACGTCGCTGAACGCGATGACCACTCCGGAAACTCGACCCTGTTGGTCGTGCGTGGGCGCGGCCGAAGCGCGGATGGCGTATTCTTGGCCGGTGTGGTTGATCAGGATGCTAGGTTCGGGCAGCCTGATAAGTTGGCCTTTTTCCAAACACGCGCCCACCAAATCCACCCTGGCGTACAGATCGCGGTCGTCGGCGACGTGAAACACTGGCTCTAGCGGCCGCCCTCGCAATGTCGCTGGCGTGCCGCCCAGCAGAGACTCGGCGACGGGGTTCAGGTATTGGACGATGCCGTTCGCGTCAGTGGTGATCACGGCGTCGCCGATGGAATGCAAAGTGACCTGGGCGAGCTCTTCCTTTTCGAACAAAGAGCGGATCGCCCGCAACAGGTGTTCCCAGCTCCACAGCGGATAACTCGACCCCTGGACCAGTAACGCCGCCGCTGGCGGAAACCAGAGATGGGCGCCGTGCAGCAACCCAAAACTGGTGACGAGCGTCAAGAACAGCGCCAGTCCGGCCAGCGGCAAGGTCCAGCGAGGCGGGCACATCGCATAGAGCACCATCGGGAACAGGACGAGCATCCCGGTCAACGCCAGGGACCACAGCGGGTGCAAAGGCCGAATCGCCAAGCCGCGCCGCAAAGCGTCGAGCACGTTGGCGTTGAATTCCACGCCCGACATCGGCTCGGCCAAGCCGGAAACCGGCGTGGGCAAGGCATCGTTCAAACCGCTAGCCGTCGCGCCGATCAGAACGTATCGATCGCGGAACGACGCCAAGTTGACAGCGCCGTGCAGCACGTCGCTATAGGAATAACGATGAAAGTGCCCCGGCGGGCCGGCGAACGGGATCAGGATCCGATGGTCGCGCTGCCACGCGTAAGGAGATGGCCTGCCGATTCGAGTGGTCGGTTGACCGAGGAGCGCTTGCGCAGCGGCGGGTTGGGTGACTTCCAACAATGCCAGCGCCAAGGTGGGCCAATACGGCGAACCCAGCCCAGCCCGCAGGTAAACGCTGCGGGCGACGCTATCCGAATCCAACTCCACATCGACGTGTCCCATGCCAGCCGCCGCTGCCGCCAATGCCGGTATGGGCAGGGTCTCCAGCAACTGGCCGCCCAAGCGGTTTTGTTCGTTGAGCACTGGCAAAACCACGCGGCCGCTGTCGGTCAGCGCGGCGGCCAATTCCGCGTCCGCCCCTGGATCGTTCGCGTCAGGTTCGGCAAATACGATATCCAAGGCGATCGCTTTGACGCCGACCGCGTCGAGCTTGCGAAGGAGTTGGGCATGAAGGCGGCGCGACCACGGCCAGCGGCCCAGTTCCCGCAAGCTCTGTTCGTCGATGGCGACGATGACGATGTCGTCGGTTGGCGGTGGCCGCGCACAGGCGGCCAGATTCCAATCGTAGATTAGCCAATCCCAGCGACTTAACCAGTTCGTGTAGACCAGAGTGCACGCGAGGATGGGCAGCGACAAAAACAGAGCGGTTTTTCCCAGCCAACCAACGCGAGATCGAACCCGTGGGGTCATAAAACCAGCACAAGCGTCAAGAAGATCACTGCACCGTAAGGCCAATAGCTGGCGGGCGGAACGTCGATCCGCTGTACTGGCCCATACGGCCCAACGTAACCGTCGGCGTCGATGGACCGCATCCGCAGGTAGTGGAAGCCGGACTCGGGGCGCGGCATCGTCAGTTGCGGTTCGGACACCCGGGTCGAGATCACGATTTCCTCGAAGTTGATGTCCTTGGCCAACTGGAACTCGTATTGTTGTCCGGGAAGGCCCGCGCTCCAGCGGAAAGTCATGGCGTCAGCGGTCACTTCGGGCGGTTGCAACTGCGGCGTCGGTTGCAACCGGAACGATTGCGGGTCGCCAAACGGCCCTTCTCTACCGGCCGAATCGCGAACGGCAACCCGCCAGTAATACTGGCGTGGTTCCAGCGGCCGGTCCGGCTTCAGGCTGGATTTGGCGTAATCGGCCACGTCGAGCAACGGTGCCGCGAAACGCTCGTCTGCGGCCAGTTGGAAATGATAGGTTTTCGCGTTTTCCGGTTCCGCCCACTCGAAGATCAACGATTGTTCGAGCACGGCGCCCTGGTGGGGGGGGGCGGATCAGGAACGGGGGTTCGGGGCGGGCATGGAGGCGGAAGGGGTGATAGGCATCGCGGCCTTCCAAGCCCTTGGCGTCGATACCGCGCACGCGCAGCACGTAATCGCCATCCGGCAAATCGGGGCCACGAACGGCTGGCGACGGGGAGGTGCCGTCGAACAGCAGGGTATCGAAGCGATCGGTGGGTGCGATTTGAGCGCGATAGGCCGTTGCTCTCTTCAAAGCGGGAAAGCCTAACTGGATCGGTACCTTCGTCACGACTGGCGGCAAACTGGCGGTATCCGGCGGCGCCAACAACGGCACCGGTGGCGAAGACGGTTTGCCGGTCTCGGCCAAGGCGCCAAAACCTTTCGAGACCGTCCGGGCTTGTCGGCGGCCCCGAAACGCTACAGCACCCTCCAGCACTTCCGTTCGTGCGGTGGCGGTGGCAGGATCCATGCTGAGGCGGTAATGGGTGCCGCGCACAGCCGAGTTGGCGGCGGGCGTCCAAATCTCGTAGCGGGGACCGGACTCCGCTCGTGGGGTCACTTGGCTCTCCACGCGACCCTGCTGCAAGCGTAGGCGGGTATCCACGATCCTGGTCTGTCCGTAGGACCTCAAGTCTTCCATGCTCAATTGGCTGTTGGCTTGCAGCAGCAAACGGGAGCTATCGTCGAATTCCAGGGTAACGTTACCATCTGGACCTGTATGGAGGGTATCGCCGCTTTGCAGGAACAGTCCAGAGTTGACCTGAATGGTCTGGTTGGTGGCCGCAAGGGTGGCTTTTGCCTGACCTTGCACGCTCGCAACCCGCGCGCTCGCCGGTAAGCGTTTGAGCCAAGCGATGGGAATGCGGAGTTTCATCCCCGGCGGCAGATGTTCCGGATCGGCGACCTGATTCATCGCTTGCAGCTTCGGCCAGTAATCCATGCGGGTCAAATAGTCGGCGGTCAAGTTCCACAGATTGTCGCCAGGACGAACGGTGTAAAGCCATTCCTGGGAACGCGCGGTGGTCGCAATCAGCAATCCCAGCAGCAAAAAAGATGAAACGAAAATCTGGGCGCGATGCGCAGGAGCCAGTATTCGCCAAGTCATTTGCATTGTTTTACTTCCGTTTCGTATCCGAATGATGAAGAGGCCATTCGCGGACCGTCATAAAATCGAGCAATTTTGAGGCCGTTCCTCGCCCCTGGCGGCATGCGACGAAGATAATCTGGCAAACCTTCGAATGGGCTTTCGATATGCTGTGCCAGCAATCGAGAATTTTAGAACAAAAATAGAAATGTATTAAAGAGTTACACTATTTAATATTCTACTTTGGCATACAAGGTCTTCTCGGTCGCTTCGCGTGCATCGCGCAAGGTGCGGATGCCGTGGGCGGCCAGCAGCGGAATCATGCGCAAGAAGATTTCTCCCGTGACCAGCGCATCGCCCAAAGCGGTATGGCGCGCGATCACGGTGACGCCAAAGCGCTCGGCGATTGCCTCCAGCGCGTGCGATTGCTGGTTTGGATGCAGCACTTCCGACAGCAGCAGCGTGTCGAGCACCGGTCGAGTGAAACGGACGCCAGTTTGCGCCTCCTTCATTTGCAGGAAGCGCATGTCGAACGCGGCGTTGTGACCAACCAGGACCGTTTCGTCGCAATACTGATGGAATTGCGGCAACGCTTCGTCGATCGTGGGCTGTCCGCGCAGCATGTCGTGCGAGATACCGTGAACCGTCTGCGACATGGACCCGATCGGTCGTTTTGGATCGATCAGTTGCTCGTAGGTTTCGTACCGAAGCAACCGGTTGTTCACGATACGCACGGCGCCGATAGCGATGATTTCGTCTCCGGCCGCAGGATCGAGACCGGTGGTCTCGGTGTCGAACACCGTATAGCTCAATTCCGGGAGCAGCAGTTCGTCGAGTTCGGGCGTCTGCCCGGACTGGTGGAACAGATCGAAGTCGTAGAATTCTGGACGGTTCTCGCCGTAGCGGATCGAGACGCCAGGCGCGGCGCGCACCGGCTTGGCCATCGGCAGCAGGAAGCGAAAAAAAGGCCGCTGCCGCGCTTTCTCGACCATGTACACGACCTCCGCGCCGTGGCGCTCGGCGATGTCGCGCAGCGTCAGCGGGCTATCTTCCCCGCCGGCGCGCAGGGTGTCCATCTCCCATTCTTGAAGGGTCCGCTGCGAAAGCAAGGGGCCGGGCCAAGCCAAGTCGAGTTCCGCGATGCGCGCGTGCCGTGTCAGATTGAAACACACTTCGCGCACTGCGTGTTCGTCTCTGAGCCGGCCAGCCAAGTAGGTCAGCGCCTGAATCAGCGTATAGCTGTCGGCTTTGATCCAGAGAGAATCGTCGAGCATGTCTAACCGGGCGAGCAACCCGAGCCGGGTTTCGATCCGCCGTCGAGCTGCCGCAATGACGTCGACGCCTAACATCTCTTCGAGCGGCCAGCGGGTTTTGAGCGAATCGGCGTAATCGGCGGTGGTCTTATCCAATTTGCCGCTCAACTCGCGCGCTTCTTCGCGGATAACGTGGAGAAAACGGTCGCGATGGGTCCGCTCGCAGTCGGGATAATCGGTCAGGGCCTCCACGGCCGCACGGATGTTCGCCAGCGCAGCTCGACTCCCTTCGGTGAACGATTGCAACAACATATCGCGCGTGCTGTCCAGCTCGAAAGCGCGGGTAATGTTTTCCAGCGTCATGACGAATCCGCCGATGGCGGGCGCGTCTGCCCGCGAGCTTCGCAACGTCGTAACATCTGCCTCGCTCCGGGAAGGCGCGGCGGCGCAGTCGAGGGAATTTTGCGCCGCTTCGTCGGATGCTGGCCGCGTAGCAGCCAGAACTGGGGCCAGCCGCACGCGAACCAACTGGCCGGTTCGGCTGGTAAACACCAACTGTGCGTTCGGGTCGGCCTCATTCTTCTCCAGCCGCGCTCGAACGCCTTCCAGGGCGTGCACCAGCAGGTTGCGGTCGATGATGGTGAAAATGGATCGCCCAAGACCGACAAGCGATGTCGCCGTCCCGTCTTTCGGGTTGTCCGGAGGGCACAGCGCTTGGCGCGCGCGCTCGTTGTAGAGCAGGATTCGCCCGTCGACGTTGCATGCCAGTACGCCTTGGGATAGCTCGGACATGAGGGCCGCCAACCGGTTCTTTTCTTCCTCGACCGAAGATTTGGCTTGGGCGACCTTGGCTTCGAGATCGTGCGCCAAGGTTTCGCCGTGCCCGGCTAGATCGTTGACCGCCTGCGCCAGGGACCTGATCTCGGATGGACCGGCAGGCTCGATCCGGTAGCGGCGGTTGGCGTTGAGGATGATGCGTATCCCCTCTGCAATCTTTAGCGGACCCCTCACGTAGATGTGGTAGGCAACCGAGAACATGACGCCGAGAATTATCGCGCCAAGCAGCCCGACCTCGGCCAGCAGCTCCGCTCGCGGAACTAGCATCTCGATCAAATCCCGTTTTTTTGCCGGCTCCAAAACGTAGTAAAACGCGTAACCAACCGCGAATTCCAGTCCGGTTACCAATAACAAAAATGAGATCAGCGCCAGAACGAATCGGAGGTTTTCGCCCATGTTGTCAATTTCGCGAATCGATAAAACGGTAGAAGTCTTTGCTGGTTCCCGCTCTGCCGTCGAGATACCTGCCGATATGGTAGCATTTTACTCGTCCGGCATCGCGGTAATGCTTTTTTCGTAAAAAAAAAGATACAGTCGCAAATTATCGCTGGTGTTCATAGACAACACCCATAGCGCCTTATACATTTCATAGGGCTCACACAGCCTCGCTTCGTGTTTGCGATACAGTCTTTTTTTCCACCAAAAAAATTAAGGAGGAACAAGAAAATGTCGTCCGAAATTTACGAGCGGATCCGAAAAAATCCGAAGTTCGATGAGCTGGTCGGCAAACGCAGCCGCTTCGCGTGGACGCTGACCGCTGTGGTTTTAGGCATTTACTTTGCCTTCATCATGGTCGTGGCGTTCAATCCGACGGCGCTGGCCACGCCCATCTGGGAAGGTGGCAAAGCTACCATCGCCTGGCCTATCGGCGCAGGCATGATCTTGCTGTTTTGGTTGATGACCGGCCTGTACATCCGCCGCGCCAACGGCGAATTCGATGACATCAACTCGGCGATCGTCAAGGAGGCCATCGAATGACTCATCCGATGCTGAAATTCGCCGCCGCCGCGTTGGCGGTGGGCTGGATGGGCGTGGCCGTGGCCGCTCCGGACGTCGGCGAAGCTCAAAAGCAGGCGCTCAACGTCCACGCCATCGTGATGTTCTTCATCTTCGTGGCCGCGACTCTGGGCATTACCTATTGGGCGGCCCAACGCACTAAGTCGGCCAGCGACTACTATGCCGCCGGCGGCGGCATCACCGGCACCCAGAACGGCTTGGCCATCGCCGGCGACTACATGTCGGCGGC
>DEHU01000298.1 GCA_002352125.1 Competibacteraceae bacterium UBA2792
GGGCGATGCCGGCCAAGATGCCCATTTCCAACAAATGATTCATTGGGTTTGGTTCCGATAGTTAGAGGAGGTCCGGGCGGGGATTGGGAATGGCCAGAAACCGCGACCCCGCAATCTGCCTGACCAGCAGCACCGACTCGCCGGCGCCGAATTGTAGATTTTCGCCATCCGGCTCGACTCGGACGTACAGCGTTTGTCCGTGATGATTTTTGACCCGTGCCTCGGCGGGGTAATGGGCCCGCGCGGTGCCGTTGACCACCACCGCNNAGGCGGGCGATGGCCGCGCCCGACATCCGCACCACCGGCAATGCGCCCAGGAACGCTGCCACGGCCGAAACCGGCACCGGCGGATAAAAGCCGAATGCTCCATGCGCCAAGGCGTTGAGAACGTAGCCGATGATGGCGAAAGCGGTGAGCAAAATCACCAACAACACCAAAATAGGCACTTTGCCGACATGCAGCCAGCCCAGCCAGGAATCGGAAACGCCTTCGATGCCGTGGGCCGCATCGGGAACGAAATGGTCGAACCAGCCGGACAGGCTCACACCGACGAGCAGCGCCAAACCTTCGACGACGGCGATGGCCATCACCAGCAGGACCGCGACGGTAAACGGCCAGGATTCCGGCGCCAGAAACAAATCCATGGTCCTTGCTCTCCGGGGGTTATCGCGTGCCCCGAGCCGCCTTGAGAACGGCCAGCCGTTCGGCGATGCGGTTGCCGCGCTGCATGTCCGCCAATTCCTTGAGCTTGGCGGCCTGATCGTTCAGACCGGGATTGATGCCGCTGGCGCCCGTTCGTCGTGCCATAACCCGGCCAAACGACGATTCGGCGTCATCGACTCGCGTTTGCCGATCCGATCCGCTTCCCGAAAACGGCGAGGCAGCTTGGCACGCCAGGCTCGCCTGATAATCGGTCAGCGCCTGATCGAGTTCGCGCTTCTTGGCCAGCAAGGCCACGATGTAACTTTCCAGCTCCTTGCTGCGCTCCGCGTGCTCGTCGAGCGCTTTTTGCAGCACCGGCAGCAAATCTTCGATGTCGGCCTGCCGGCCGATGGCGGCCTTGGCCAGATCGTCGCGCTCCAGGGTCAGGGCGGTATCGATCTGCTCGCCCAACTTCTCGTGCTCCGCGTTGAGCTTGGCCATCCGCGATAGCACTAGGTGCTTGGCTGCTTCCACCTTACCGAGATCGACCCGAACCTCGGCGATCACCTGTTCGATCTCGCGGATCGCTTGCGCCATGGTAGCTTCCGGAGCGAGATCCTCGGCCTTGTCGAGCAGGGCGTGGGCGCCGCCGACGATGATTCTGGAAACGCGGGTAGCGAACGTGTCAGCCATTGTTCAGCTCCTTCCGTTTTCGGGTGGCGATGATGTCGGCGATTTCGATGATGTCCGGCAGGTAACGATCCAAGACACCTTCGTCGTAGGTCGCCGGGTGCGTGGTGACAGCGGCGCGCAACAACGATGCGAACAGCCGGAAACACTGTTGGGCGAGAACCGCTTCAACATCGAGCGCTTCTTTCTGGCTGGCGCCCTCGCTCAGGCGGGCGGAAACCAGCGTAGCCATGATCCGGGGAATCCATTCCGATACCAGGCCAACTAGATCCGAATGGATCTTGTGTTGGCGCTCGTAAACCGAAACGGTATCTGCGAACGGCCGCGCCAACGCCTGCATCCACGCCGCGCACAGTTCGGGGCTGGTCATACCGGCCTCCTGTTTACGAATTCGCGCCAGCAACGCCCGTAGCTTCTCGCTGGGGGTTTTCGCGTCAGCCTCCTGCAACGACGATAACCACTGAAAGTCTTCATCCGGGATGCGGATCGAGAGGGTCTGCATTTGGGCCATAAACGCCCCTGTTCGCGGTTGATCTATTGCGATCAGATAAAATCGCTTGCATTTGTATACAATTTATCTGTTTGATAGGAGGCTTGTCAAGAACGATCAGCCAGACCAAATGATTGATTTTTTGACTAGACTTGCGGCAGATGCACAAACGGGAAGGCGAAAGCCAATGAAAGAGAATTCAGAACAACTCAAGCAGCGCATCGCCGCGCTCGAACGAGAAGTAGCTGCACTGAAAAAACGCGGCCATTCCTATCGTGGCATCCGCAAACGCTCCAACCGGCTCTACTGGGGATTGCCGCTATACGACATCGCCATGGGACCCGACCCGGAAAAAGGCGAAATGCGCGGACACGCCAAGGGCATCGTCGCCATTGGCGATATCGCGACAGGGGTGTTGGCGTTGGGCGGTTTAGCCCGCGGCGGCGTCGCCATGTGTGGGTTGGCGGCGGGTCTGCTGCTTGGCATCGGTGGTCTGAGCACCGGCCTGTTGGCTTTCGGAGGTCTGGCGATCGGTGGCATCGCGATCGGCGGCGGCGCGATTGGTTATTACGCCGTGGGCGGTGGCGCGTTTGGGGAACACGTCATCAGCGGCATGGCCCAAGACCCGGAAGCCGTCCGCCTTTTCGAAAACTGGCTGCCGGGATTCCGGTCTTTGTTCTGCCCGAAGGGCTGTTGATCGAAGCGCGTTCTTTATTACCGGCTGACTTTATTGCCGGCTGAAGGGCAGCATCCGGTTTAAGAATCCATCCCGGTCGAACAGGTGGTGCTTGAGGCCGAGGCCGACATGCCAGGCGATGAAAACGACGGCCGCATAGCTGACGACGATGTGGACGACCAGCGCCAGCGTCGCGAGCGTTTCTTGTTTACCGATGGGATTCAGCAAGTCGTAAACGCCGAACAGCTTGACCCCGAAACCGCCAGCCATCACGAACAGATAGCCGCTGATCGGCAACAAAAACATGCACCAGTACAGCAAGGTTTCGTTCCGGTGCGAGATCGTGCGCTCCGCTTCCGACAGCGTCGGCGCCCAGTCGGGCAAGGGCGTCGTTTTGCGCCAAAGCAACCGCAACAACGCCAGTTCGAGCAGGATCAACCCGAATGATTTGTGCCAGTTGTAATAATCGCCTTGGCTCAAACCGAACAAGGTCTTGTCCCGCGCAAGATGAGTCATGATGCTGGCGCCAACGTACTGGCAGACGAACAAAAGAAACACCGACCAGTGCAGGAAGCGGCTGACCGCGCCGTAGCGGGTGGTTGTGTTCTTGAACGGCATGGCGAAACCCTCGCGTGGCTTGCGATTCGCTCGACTCGCTCGCTCTCCTCGCGGGCGGGCAGAGCGAGCGGCTTACAACACCCTTCGGCAAACCTAGCCGTGGTCGTGGGCGATAGGCTTTTCGGTGAACAGGTAGTCCTTGAGCTCCTTGTCGAATGTCGGATCTCTCCGGCGAATCCACTCCAGGACCATGGCCGCGTGTTCTTTTTCCTCGTCTCGATTGTGGGCGAGAATAGCCTTCAACTCTTTGTCTTTACAAGCATCCACACGCTGGTTGTACCAATCGACCGCTTCCAGTTCTTCCATCAAAGACGTGATCGCCCGATGCATGTCCCGGGTTTGTTCGGACAGTTCGCCGATGGGTTCGTGATAGCCTTCGTTCGCCATAAACGTCTCACCTCGGTTAGTTGCTTGCTACGTTTGGGATGGGAACCAACTGGGACGCGCGGCGGGCGGAACGAATCCGCCGTTAGACCTTTCGCCGCAGCAGCACGTAAATTGCTCCGGTCCCGCCATCCATCGGCCGGGCCGAACAGAACGCCAACACCTCATCGCGCTGGCGCAGCCAGTGATTAATCTTTTGTTTCAGCACTGGTCCCCGGTGGCGCGAACCGTTACCCTTGCCGTGAATGATTCGCACGCAGTGCAGGCTATCGCGGCGAGCGCGCTGGAGAAACGCGGCGAGCGCCTCTCTGGCGGCGGCGACCGTCATCCCGTGCAGGTCGAGGGCCGCGCCGACTTGAAACTGTCCGCGCCGCAACTTGCGCAGTACCGCTTGCTGTACGCCGTCGCGGCGGTAAACCAATTCTTCGCCGGTTTCCAGCTCCGCGGGCTCGAAATAATCCGACACCATGTCGGCCAACGCCTGCTGTTCGTCGGCCAGGGTAAAATGCGGAATCGGCACCGGATGGACCGGATGGAACTGAACCGGATCGATCCGATCGCAGCGCAACCGCTCGACCGCGCCAGCGGCCCGGCGAAACAACTCGCGATCTTGGGGATCGAGTACGAACGGCTTGGTCATGGGGCGCCTCGATAAAATTGCCAAGGGCGTCCGGCCAGAGCGGCGAACGATTGTCATTTTAGCGTCGGCGGGGTCGGATATCATGTAGTTTACCGAGTCGGCCACGCGGGAGAAGTTCACGATCATGCACATTTTGGTCAGCAACGACGACGGCTATCAGGCGCCGGGGCTGCTTCGCTTGGTCGCCGCCCTCGGTGAACTGGCGGACATCACGGTGGTGGCGCCCGACCGCGACCGCAGCGGCGCCAGCAACTCGCTGAGCCTCAAAAATCCTCTCTACGTCACCCGCCACGACAACGGCTTCTACAGCGTCGAAGGCACGCCCACCGACTGCGTCCACCTCGCCATCACCGGTCTGTTGGATCAGGAACCGGACATGGTGGTATCCGGGATCAACAACGGTCCCAACATGGGGGATGACGTGATCTATTCCGGGACGGTGGCAGCGGCGATGGAAGGCCGCTTTCTCGGCTTGCCGGCGATCGCGATCTCGCAGGCTAGCTTTCGCCCGGAACATTTCGAAACGGCTGCCCGCGTGGCGGTTTGGCTGGTGCGACGCCTGCGCGAACGGCCGCTGCCACCCGACACCATTCTCAACGTCAACGTCCCCGATCTGCCTTGGGACCAATTAGCCGGTTTTCGGGCCACTCGGCTTGGCCATCGCCACAAATCCGAGCCAGTCATCAAAACCACCGATCCGCGCGGCCGACCGATCTACTGGGTAGGTCCGGCCGGTCTTGAGCAGGATGCTGGCCCCGGAACCGACTTTTACGCCGTGCGCGCCTGTTGCGTGTCCATTACTCCCTTGCAAGTGGATTTGACCCGTCATGGTGCGCTCGATTCGCTGACGGAATGGCTAGGTGCTAAAGAACTATAAACTTAAAAATAGTTGGTTTTTCGTATCCATTTTTAGGAATACATAAACCAGTGGACTCAACCGGCACGGAAAGCTTATCATCAAAGAATGCTTGGAGTCCGGAACAAGGATAAGGTTTTTACCGGCGTTTCGAGCACGGGGCGAAGTGCGTGTCACTCGATTTCGCACCGACACCCGCACGACTAACCAGAACAATAAATGGCGCGGCTGGCGTTTACCCCAGCGCCAACACAAAAACCCACCAAGCGAAACAGGTCGAGGAGGTTATCGATGTCCCGACGGATCAACGCCTGTCTGGAGGCTGTTGCGTGCGATGACGAACTGCACATAGACGACCCCCTACTGGACGAGGATAAACTGGAGGAAGACGCCGAGGACGAGGTGATCGCAGAGGGAGAGGATCTGGAAATACCTTGGCCGGCTACCGCCGCCAACAGGGAGGTGACGCAAGAGGAACTGGATGCCACCCGCATGTACCTGAGCGAGATCGGCTTTTCCCCCTTGCTGACCGCACAGGAAGAAGTTTACTACGCCCGCCGGGTGTTGCAAGGCGATGCCAGCGCCCGCAACCGCATGGTCGAAAGCAACCTGCGCTTGGTGGTCAAGATCGCCCGCCGCTACATGAACCGAGGTCTCAGCTTGCTCGATCTGATCGAGGAAGGGAATCTCGG
>DEHU01000082.1 GCA_002352125.1 Competibacteraceae bacterium UBA2792
TAGCGGCGCTGGCCCTCGGCATACAGCGTGTCGAACGCCAGCGAGGACTTGCCGGACCCGGACAGGCCAGTGATGACGATCAGCCGATCACGAGGCAGGTCGAGATCGACGTTCTGGAGATTGTGAGTGCGAGCGCCGCGTATCTTGATGGTGTCCATGCAAAAAATTCGGAAGCGGTCAGATTGAAGACCGCCATGATAGCGCCCAATCGGCGGAAAGCGCTCATCGCTGACCGACCGACAAATAGAAATTAACTATCAACATCTTTTTTTTATTTGATTTTATATAAACATTACGCTTTGCAATAGTTGATCGCACGGGCTATGCGAACCGCACCGCCCGCGGGATTTAAAATTTTTCCATGATGATGAATTTCTTGATCGATCACACCGAGCCACAACCGAACAGGAGCACGCCATGAGCGACCAAAAGAAATTGACTACCAACGCCGGCTGTCCCGTCGCCCACAACCAGAACGTGATGACTGCTGGACCGCGCGGCCCCCAACTGTTGCAGGATGTTTGGTTTCTGGAAAAACTTGCCCATTTCGACCGCGAAGTCATCCCCGAACGACGGATGCACGCCAAGGGTTCCGGCGCTTACGGCACCTTCACGGTGACGAACGACATCACGCCATACACGAGAGCGAAAATCTTTTCCCAAGTTGGCAAGAAAACCGAACTGTTCGCCCGCTTCACCACCGTAGCCGGCGAGCGCGGCGCTGCCGATGCCGAGCGCGACATCCGCGGTTTCGCGGTGAAGTTTTACACCGAGGAAGGCAATTGGGACCTAGTCGGCAACAACACACCAGTGTTTTTCCTGCGCGATCCGCTCAAGTTCCCCGACCTCAACCATGCCGTCAAACGCGACCCGCGCACCAATATGCGCAGCGCCAAGAACAACTGGGATTTCTGGACCTCGCTGCCGGAGGCTCTGCACCAGATCACCATCGTCATGTCGGATCGCGGCATTCCGGCGACTTATCGCCACATGCACGGCTTCGGCAGCCACACTTTTAGCTTCATCAACGCCAAGAAGGAGCGTTACTGGATCAAGTTCCATTTCAAGTCGCACCAAGGCATCAAAAATCTGGCCGATGCCGCCGCCGAGGCGATCATCGGCAAGGACCGCGAAAGCCATCAGCGGGATCTCTACGAAAGCATCGAACAAGGCGATGTCCCAAAATGGACGCTCAAGGTGCAGATCATGCCGGAAGCCGATGCCTCGAAAGTGCCCTATAACCCCTTTGATCTGACCAAGATCTGGCCCCATAAGGATTATCCGCTGATCGAAGTCGGCGTGATGGAACTGAACCGCAACCCGGAAAATTTTTTCGCGGAAGTGGAACAGTCGGCTTTCAATCCCGCCAACGTGGTCCCCGGTATCGGTTTCTCGCCCGACAAGATGTTGCAGGGGCGGTTGTTCTCCTACGGCGATGCTCAACGCTATCGGCTAGGCGTGAACCATCATCTTATTCCGGTCAACGCACCACGCTGCCCGGTCCACAGTTACCACCGCGACGGTCTGATGCGGGTCGATGGCAACCACGGCAGCACCTTGGGCTACGAGCCGAACGACCAGGGCGAATGGGCCGAACAGCCAGATTTCGCCGAACCGCCGCTGACCCTGGAAGGCGCGGCCGATCACTGGAACCACCGCGAGGACGATGACTATTACTCGCAGCCGGGCGCGCTGTTCCGTCTAATGAGCCCTGCCCAGCAACAGGAGCTGTTCGACAATACTGCGCGTTCCATGGCGGGCGTGCCGCGCGAGATCCAGATTCGCCATATCAGTCACTGCCTGAAGGCCGATCCCGCTTACGGCGCCGGTATCGCCAAGGCATTGGGAATCACTTTGAGCGAAGTGCTTGCTTGAGCGAAATCACTGCCGGCCTTTGGCGGCGGCACGATATAGCGCTCCCAGATGATTTATAGATTACAGTGCAGTAAGCCGGGTTCAGCGCGTGCGCTGAACCCGACATTTGGTAACGATCACAAACGTCGAAAATCATTCTTCTCGCCCCGTAATCGATGAACCGGCTCATGCGCGTCACCGGCGAGGGTAGTACCATTGACGGCCTCGACCCGGAAATCGACGGAGGCTTAGAGCGGGATGAAGGTTGCCAGTTTGACGCCAGGGCGAATGACCGCTAGCGAACGCCAGGCGGCGTTTTGGTTGGCGGGCGTCTTTTCGCTGCGGATGCTAGGTTTGTTCATGATTCTGCCGGTGTTCGCCCTGTACGCCGAACACCTGCGCGGCAATACCCCGGCGCTGGCGGGCTTAGCTATCGGCATCTACGGTTTCAGTCAAGCGCTGTTTCAGATTCCCTTCGGCTTTCTGTCCGATCATTACGGGCGCAAGCGGATGATTTATATCGGGCTGCTGATCTTTGCCGGCGGCAGCGTGGTCGCGGCGCTGGCCGATTCGATTTACGGCGTGATCTTGGGTCGGGCTCTGCAAGGAGGTGGCGCGGTATCGGCGGCGGTGATGGCGCTGGCCGCCGATCTGACTCGCGAGGAGCACCGGATCAAGGTCATGGCGATGATCGGCATCACTATCGGTCTCTCGTTCGCCGCCTCGATGATTTTGGGGCCGGTACTGAACGGCTGGATCGGCGTGCCGGGCATTTTCTGGCTGACCGGCTTGTTCGCTCTGCTCGGCATCGCCGTGGTACGGTTTCGGGTACCCGACCCTGCGCTAAGCCGCGTCCATCGCGACGCCGAGCCCGTCGCGTCCCAATTCGGACGAGTGCTGTTCGACGGTCAATTGCTGCGGCTGAATTTCGGTATCTTCACCTTGCACCTACTGCTGACCGCCACCTTCGTCGCGGTACCGCTGGCCTTGCGCGACGCCGGCTTTTCCAGCGACCGGCACTGGGAAATTTATCTGCCCGCCCTGTTGCTTTCGATGGTGGTCATGGCTCCGTTCGTCGTCGTGGCCGAAAAATACCGTCGGCTAAAACCGGTTTTTCTCGGAGCAATTCTGACCTTGGCCCTCACTGAGTTTGGATTGTTAAATCTACACGACACCGTCCTAGAAATGGCGGTGCTGCTGTTGGTTTTCTTCTCGGCGTTCAATCTGCTCGAAGCCACCTTGCCATCCTTGATCGCCAAGATGGCGCCGCCCGACGCTAAAGGTACGGCGATGGGTGTTTATTCCAGCAGCCAATTTCTCGGAGCATTCGCCGGTGGGGCGATAGGCGGTTGGCTGCGCGGGCTGTTCGGTTTAAAAGGTGTGTTCGCCTTTACCACCTTCGGCGCGCTGGCGTGGCTGCTGGTGGCTTGGAGCATGGCGAATCCACGCCATCTGAGCAGCTACCTGCTGAACGTGGGCAATCTCGACGAAACGGAGGCACGGCTGTTGGCTTCGCGATTGAGCGAGGTCCAAGGCGTGGCGGAAGCCGTGGTGGTCGCCGCCGAGGGCGTGGCCTACCTCAAGGTGGATCGGCACGTTTTGGACGAGATGGCGCTGCGGGAGCTCGTGGCGAGCGAATGCTAGGCAGCGAGTCCCGGCCGGCCTACAAATCTACAAATCTTATGGCATGATGCTGGTATCGACTTCCACTATATTCTGGAGCAAAACTCGTCATGGCCAGCGTCAACAAAGTGATCCTGATCGGCAACCTGGGCAAAGATCCGGAAGTGCGCTACATGCCCAGCGGCCGGGCGGTCGCCAATGTCACCATCGCGACCAACGAGGTCTGGAAAGACCGCAACACCGGCGAGAAGCAGGAGCGCACCGAATGGCATAACGTNNGAAATCGTCGCCAACGAGATGAAAATGCTGGGCGGGCGCGGCGGTTCCGGCGGCAGCGCGCCGTTTGGCGGACCGGAAGGAGGCGAACTGGACGCTGCCTCCGCGACAAGACCGCAAGGGCAAGGGCAAGGCATGCCAACCGCGCCCCGCGCCCCGGCGCCGTCCGCGCCGCCGATGGACAACGGCTTCGACGATGATATTCCGTTCTGATCCGAATGGGGCGCCCGGCGCCGTTGGCCGCGACCGTCAAATCCGCCCCAGCGCCTCGTTGGTGTGCGCCAGCAACCGAGCCAGCCAAGGTTTCTTGCCGGTATAGGTGATTTCGTATAAATCGGCGTCGGTGCTGGCAGCCAGCAGGTAATCGTCGCTGGTGCGCAGCTCGTCCACCAACTGACTCTCCAGCGCCCGGGTACCGTACCAATGCTCGCCGGTCGCCACCCGCTCCAAATCGACGCCGGGACGGTGGGTTTTGACGAAATCCTTGAACAAGGCGTGAGCGTCTTCGATTTCCTCTTGGAACTTGCGCCGGCTCTGATCGGTGTTTTCGCCAAAAATCGTTACCGTGCGCTTGAATTCGCCCGCCATGAACTGTTCGTAATCGACATCGTGTTTCTTGAGTAGCCGGTTGAAGTTGGGCAACTGGGCGATGACGCCGATCGAGCCGACCACGGCGAATGGCGCGGCGAGAATGTGGTCGGCCACGCAAGCCATCATGTAACCGCCGCTGGCCGCTACTTTGTCCACTGCCACCGTCAATTTCAGCCGACGGTCGCGAACCCGCAGCAGTTGCGCCGCTGCCAGCCCATAGCTGTGAACCAACCCGCCGGCGCTCTCCAGCCGCAACACGATTTCGTCTTCCGGTTGGGCGGCAGTCAGCACCGCCGTGACTTCTTCGCGCAAGGAAGCTACCGCCACCGCGCGGATGTCACCGTGGAAATTCAGCACGAACACGCGGCGGCGCTCCGTCTTTTCGCGCTGTTTCTCCCGTGCCTTGTGTTCCTTCTGAAACTGCTTGAACGCTTTCTTCGGCAACGTCGCGGCCTTGAGCGCAAAAGCCATGCTGTCGTAAGTCTCGTTCAGATGGCGGACATCCAACCGTCCCCGGATTTCCGGCTGACCCTCGCCGCGCCGCACCAGCGCCACGATGCCGCCGACCACCACCAGCACCGCCACGACCAAAGTCGCAGCCTTAGCCAGAAACATGCCGTATTCACTCAAAAATTCCATCGGGCTTCGATCTCCAAAGGGTTGTTATAAATATTCTATTATCCTAACACTCCCCGAGAGACTGGCGACCGCCCACCGAGCCGCCGCTGGCGATTCAGGTGTTTGTCGAAGCCCTGCGGGGCGCCGCTAGCGGCGACGCCGAGCGCACCCGGCGCTTGCTGGAGCTGGCGGGGCATTTATTCGGGGAACGCAACGGCGCCCGCATCGTCCATGCGCTGCTGGCCTATCTGTTCCGCGTGACGCCTTTGCCCCCCGACACCGTGCGCGACCTGCTGTCCAACCCCAGACCCGAATTGGAGAACGCCATGCTCACCGCCGCCCAGCAGCTCTATCAACGTGGCCATCGCGAAGGCAAGATCGAAGGCAAGATCGAAGGCAAGATCGAAGGCAAGATCGAAGGCAAGATCGAAGGCGAAACCGAACTGTTACGGCAACTGCTGGAACACAAATTCGGTCCGCTGCCCAAGCGGGTTCAGCAACTCGTGGCTCGTGCCGACGAAGCGGCTTTGCGAACCTGGAGCTTGCGGCTGTTGACCGCCGCCACCCTCGATGAAGTGTTCCCTAAAACGCCCCGGCGGCATCCATCGGCCTGATTTCGCGGCTAGTAAAGATCTCAGGTTATCGTCTGACCAGCCATTGTGGATAACTCCCCAAAAAATGCGTGGGAAAGAACGCCCGCTTTGTGGGCGGAAAATAATAAAAATATATATATTAAATAGTTATATTCTGGCCAATCATATACCGCTTCAACGGCGTACCCACCGCCAGCAACGCCCCGGATCGATCCGAGTGAGCGCGGTACTTGCAAATCGGACACGCGGCGGCGACATCCCACTTGCGCGGGTGAAAACAACCCGGACAAGTCACCTCCACCGGGCGACCCTGCGTTTCATCCACTGGCACGGTCATACGACAAACCTCGACGGTCACGTTCGGCACCGACCCAACGCCTAGCACCCCCCAAAAGGCAGTGCTATAGTTTTCAGCCTTAATTATGGTTCAAGAATCACCGATGACCCGCAAACTGTACATCAAGACCCACGGCTGCCAGATGAACGAATACGACTCCGCCCGGATGGCGGACGGTCTGCGCGCGGCCTGCGGTCTGGAACGCACCGACGATCCCGCCCAGGCGGACGTGCTGCTGCTCAACACCTGCTCGATCCGCGAAAAAGCGCAGGAAAAAGTATTCTCGCAACTGGGGGTCTGGAAAGCACTGAAAGTACAGCGGCCCGGTGTGGTCATCGGCGTCGGCGGCTGCGTCGCTAGCCAGGAAGGCGAGATGCTGCGCGAACGAGCCCCGCAAGTGGATCTGGTGTTCGGCCCACAAACGCTGCACCGGCTGCCGGAGATGTTGGCGGCGGTCTGGACCGACCGGCAACCCGTGGTCGATGTCTCCTTCCCCGAAATCGAAAAGTTCGACCGGCTGCCGGAACCGCGCGCCGAGGGTCCGGCCGCTTTCGTCTCGATCATGGAGGGGTGCAGCAAATACTGCACTTTCTGCGTGGTGCCCTACACCCGTGGCGAGGAAGTCAGCCGCCCGTTCGAGGCCGTGCTGGCCGAAGTCGGGACGTTAGCGAAACAAGGTGTGCGCGAGATCAATCTGCTCGGCCAGAACGTCAACGCCTACCGGGGACCGATGGACGATGGCGAGATCGCCGATTTGGCGCTGCTGATCGAGCATGTCGCCGCCATCGATGGCATCGACCGCATCCGCTATACCACCTCCCATCCGGTGGAATTCTCCGACCGGTTGATCGAGGTTTACGCCCGCGTGCCGCAACTGGTCAGCCACCTGCACCTGCCGGTGCAAAGCGGCTCCGACCGTATCCTCAGCATGATGAAGCGTGGTCACACCGCCTTGGAATACAAGGCCAAGGTCCGCAAACTGCGCGCCGTGCGGCCCGATCTGAGCCTGTCGTCCGATTTCATCGTCGGCTTCCCCGGCGAAACCGACCAGGACTTCGAAGCCACGATGATGCTGATCGAAGAGATCGGCTTCGATCATAGCTTCAGCTTTCTTTACAGTCCCCGGCCCGGCACGCCCGCCGCCAGCCTGCCCGATCCCACGCCCCAGGCGCTCAAGAAAGAACGACTGGCCCGCTTGCAGGCGCGCATCGAGGAAAGCGCGCGCGCCATCAGCCGCAAGATGGTCGGCACCGTGCAACGTGTGCTGATCGATAAACCCTCGCGCAAGGACGGCCGCCAACTGTCTGGCCGCACCGAAAACAACCGCGCAGTCAACTTCGACGGTCCCGCTGGACTGATCGGCCACTTTGCCGAGGTTGCCATCACCGAAGCACTGCCCAATTCGTTGCGCGGCCGGCTGGTGGCCTGCCCGGAATTTCCGATCCTCGCCCTGAAACAAGCCAGTTGATGAGCGCATCCGCCGCCAACGCCTTGACCCCGAACGCTTCGCCCAAATTCCAAGATTTGCTGCTGGAGCCCGCCGACAACGAGCGGCTGGCCGAGCTGTGCGGCCAATTGGACGAGCACCTGCGCCAGATCGAACGCCGGCTAGGCGTGGAGATCAACAATCGCGGTCACCAGTTCCGGGTGATCGGCGAACCCCAAGCAGTCACCGTCGCGGTGGCGGTGCTGGAGGCGCTGTACCGAACGACCCAGGACGAAAGCTTGACGCCGGCGCAGGTCCACCTGTTTTTGCAAGAGGCCGGCGCCGACGCGCTGATCGAGGAGGAACCGGAAACCGACGAAGTCGTCATCCGCACCCGGCGCGGCCTGGTTCGCGGACGCGGTCCCAACCAGCAACGCTATCTATGGAATATCCAGCACCACGATCTCAACTTCGGAGTTGGCCCGGCCGGCACCGGTAAAACTTACTTGGCGGTGGCCTGCGCCGTGGACGCGCTGGAAACCAACGAAACCCGGCGGTTGGTGCTGGTGCGGCCGGCGGTGGAAGCCGGCGAACGATTGGGCTTCCTACCCGGCGACATGACCCAGAAAATCGACCCCTACTTGCGACCGCTCTACGACGCTTTGTACGAAATGCTGGGCTTCGAGCGCGTCGCCAAACTGATCGAGCGCAACGTCATCGAAGTCGCGCCGCTGGCTTTCATGCGCGGCCGAACCTTGAACGATTCTTTCGTCATCCTCGACGAAGCGCAGAACACCACCGTCGAACAAATGAAAATGTTCCTGACCCGCATCGGCTTCGGTTCCACGGCGGTCGTCACCGGCGATGTGACTCAGGTCGATTTGCCGCGCAACGTCCAATC
>DEHU01000075.1 GCA_002352125.1 Competibacteraceae bacterium UBA2792
ATTCCGGTCACCAATACCTCGGTCAATCCCGCCCGCAGCACCAGCCAAGCGATTTTCGTCGGCGGCTGGGCTTTGCAACAGTTGTGGCTGTTCTGGGTCGCGCCCATCGCTGGCGCAGCGCTGGCCGGTCTCTTTTACCGCTGGCTAGCCCCCAATAACGATTGAACTGCTTTTCTGCACTAGCTACGGGGCGCGTTGCGACGCGCCCCGTTTTGTTTCGATTCCCGCAACGGAGCCAATCCTTTCAGGGTAAGAAAGGCCGCGCTGCTGGCTAGCCCAGAAAATACTCGTCGAATTTTTCTCTGGCCCGATCCTCGAACAAAATCTTGCAGGCTTCCATTAGACCGGGAGCACTCCGAATGTCCTCCCGGCGCAACACGAGGGCGATATTGGAACGCCGACGCAGGAAATCTTCGAGTTTGACGATCCTCTCCCGGTGCTTCGCCAACTCGATTTCGCAGCGAATATACTCGGTGCCCTGGATCAGTATCTCCGCTTGGCGAGGGTTCTCGCGGATTTCGGCGAGCAGCTCTAACGCCCACTGGCCGTAGCGCCGCCACAGGCGGTCGGTCAGACTTTCCGTTGTCTCTGGCGACGCGTGGCGATCGAGGTTCATCAGCTTGGCCTGGCGCAAATATTCCGCTCGCGCGGAAGATGGCGGTTCGCCGTACCATTCGCGGTTCCCGCAAGGCATTGCAACCCCCAACTTGCGGACGATTTCGGTCACCTCGTTTCCCACGTTGATGCAGTCGGTCAGCTTGCCGCCGAAGACGCTGAGATGCGCCCGCGCCCGGTCGAGATCGATCTCGTGCTTGCGGGATAACCGCATCCCGTCCCGGCCGTCGTCACCCGCTTTGGCCTCGACCACCAGCGGACGGACCCCGCAACGCTCGGCGATGATGTCCGCACGACTCAAAGGCCGCTGGAGATTCAACCGCTTGTTGATGTTGTCGAGCACAAATTGCCGGTCTTCGTCCGTGACCGCAGCGAAGAGACTCTCGACCCGGGTGTCGGTGGTACCGATGCAGGTGCGCGCGCTCAGAGGAATGGCGAAGAACAAACGGCCATCGTCGGCGAAAAAAGCCAGTATCCGCTGGCTTGAAGCGATTTGAGGGACGATCAGGTGAATGCCCTTGGAAAACAGGTGACGGTGTTCGGTTCGCTCGCCGATCAGCCGATTGTGCTCGTCCACGAACGGACCGGCGGCATTGATCAGCACTCTGGAGCGAATCTCGAAAATCCTATCGTCGACGATATCCCGCCCCCTGGTGATCCAAAACTCGCCGTCCCGGCGAGCGCCGAGCGATTCGACGTAGTTGGCGGCGATGCAGCCATGATTTACTGCCGAGAGCACGAACTGGAACGCGAAGCGCGAATCGCCGTCGGGCAACCAAGCATCGGAGTATTCGAAACCGCCGACGGCATTTTGGGTGTTGATAACCGGTTCTGCCTGCTGAATCGCCCGCCTGGAAAGTAGCCGGGGAACCTTGGTAAAACCGTTCCCAAACAGCCAGTACACCCAAGCCCCGGCCCAAAGCAGCAACGGATGCCAGCGAAATCCCCGCTCGATGGTCGCCAGAAAACGGATTTCCCGAACTTGGGAAGGATAGTGGCGAATCAGATGGTTGCGGCTTAGGCACAACTTTCTGACCAGCGCGTAATCGCGAGTTTCCAGATATTTGATGCCGCCCCAGATCAGGTTCGATGACTGCTGGCTGGTGAAACCGGCGAAATCGCCCCGGTCGATCAGCGCCACCTGTGCGCCTTTGCCGGACAGCGCGGCAGCGATCGCGGCGCCATTGATGCCACCGCCGACGATCAGGACATCGTGAACCACCCGATCCAGTTCCCGAACAGTGCTCTCACGCAGTTGCATAGAATTCTCCGCCGCCAAATTGCGGAACATCCAGCCAACTCGATGCTGCGCGCTACCTCTCTTCGGTCGAAGAAGGCAAGATTTACCGGCCCTCGATGTCGAAACCGGCAACGAAATGCTGGGGGCAAAAGGTATTGACCATGACGAACCCAGTTTGCGCCTATAATTTTGCGATACTCGCTAACTTTGCCATCGGACCCCAAACACGACTTCCATGAACCAACCGCCCTCCTCTCGCCCCGCCGTATTGCTCATCGGCCACGGGACCCGGCTCGCTGCCGGTGTCGCCGAATTTCGGAACTTGGCCGAGCAGTTGCAGCAAGCCTTACCCGACCGCAGTTGCTTGGCCGGTTTTCTGGAGCTGGTCGAACCCAGCGTGCCCGAAGCGTTGGAAACGCTGTGGCAACAGGGTTTTCGCCGCGTCACCGCCCTGCCGGCACTACTGATGGCCGCTGGTCACGTCAAAAACGATATTCCTACAATCATCAAAGACTTTCAGGCCGAACATCCAGGTTTAACGATCACTTTCGGCGCGGATTTAGGGATTCATGCCAACCTGTTGCAAATTGCCCGCGAACGAATCGAGAGCGTGGAAAAGGCATTTGGTCCAAGTTACGACCGGCGCGGTACTCTACTGCTGGTCATCGGGCGCGGTAGCTCCGATCCCGACGCCAACTCTAACATCAGCAAGATCACCCGGATGCTGTGGGAAGGAATGGGCTTCGGTTGGGCGGAAACCGCCTACACCGCCGTCGCTGCGCCGTTGATGGCCGATGCGCTGAAACGAACCCACCGTTTGGGTTTCCAGCGACTCATCGTCTTGCCCTACCTGTTGTTCACTGGCCGTTTGGTCGAAGAGGTACGCGCCACCATCGCCGCACATCAGGCTATTCACCCCGAAGTGCGAATCGCGCTCGCTCCCTATCTCAACACCCACCCGCTATTGATCGAAACTTTTCTGGAGCGGCTGCACGATGCGGAACAAGGTGAAGTTCGCATGAGTTGCCAGCTTTGTCCCTATCGTAGCCCCATCGTTGGCCGCGAGGACTGGCAGGGCGCACCACAAATCACTCATCACCACGATCACCACGATCACCACGATCACCACGATCACCACGATCACCATCACCCGAACGATCATCATCAAACTCATCACCATCACGATCACCATCATCATCACTCTCACGGGCACGATCACCACCACCATCCCCACGGACATCATCATCACTCTCACGGGCACGATCAAAACGACCAAAGCGACCACGGACATTAAAGCCACGCTCTCATCCCTCCCCCTTTCTCCCAAGAGAGAGGCCCGCTACTTGGAGCCGCCATGCCCCGCTTCGACTATCTCCGCGATCCCGATGAAATCGAACGCCAGTCGTTCGTCCAAATTCGCCAGTTGACCGATCTGTCTGGCTTCGATGCCGATCAACAGCAGGTGGCGATGCGACTGATTCACACATCCGGCGATCCCGGCATCGTTCACGATCTCCACTTCAGCCCCGGCTCGATCGACGCCGGGCTGGCGGCGCTGGAAAACGGCGCGGATGTGCTTTGCGACATCGAGATGGTCAGCCACGGCATCAGTAAACGGTATTTGAAAGGGAAGGTGCATTGTTTTCTGAACTCGCCCAGCGTTGCCGAACACGCCCGCCAAACCGGCGAAACCCGGTCGATGGCGGCAATGGCGGAATGGCCGGCACATCTGGCGGGAAGCATCGTTGCCATCGGCAATGCGCCAACCGCCCTGTTTCGGCTACTGGATTTGCTGGACGAGGGCGCACCCCGCCCGGCCTTGATCATCGGGATGCCGGTCGGCTTCATCAACGCCGCCGAATCGAAGCAAGCGTTGTGGGACACCGCCCCAAGCGAATTCCGGACGCCTTGCATCACGCTATTGGGCCGGCGTGGCGGCAGCAGCCTAGCCGCGGCCACCCTCAATGCTTTAGCGCGTATGGCAAACGGCATCCGTTTCTGATGACCGCCCAATTCGATTGGCCCGGCCCGCCGATACACGTCATCGGTATGGGCATGGACGCCGGTGCGTTCGGCCAATCGGCGCGTTCGGCGCTGGCCGAAGCGGAACTCGTGATCGGCGCAGCGGCGCATCTGGCCGCTTTCCCCGAACTGACCGCCGAGAAACGTCCTTACCCTAGCCCGATGAGCGGCTTGTGGGATGTGTTGCGCGCCAGCGCCGGACGGCGTATCGCTATCCTGGCCTCCGGCGATCCGCTGTTCTTCGGCATTGGCACCACCCTGCTCCGCCATTTGTCCGCCGAGCATCTGGTGTTCCATCCCAACGTCTCCAGCATTCAAGCAGCCTTCGCCCGGCTGGGTCGCCCGTGGCAGCAGGCGCAATGGGTCAGCCTACACGGCCGGCCGCTGGCCAGTTTGCGCGCGGCATTACACAACAATCGCCTGTATGCCCTGCTCACCGACCGCGACAGCTCGCCGGCCGCCATCGCGCGGGTGTTGATGGAAACCGGTTTCGGTGAATCGAAACTCTGGGTCGCCGAGGATTTGGGTACGCAGACGGAGCGATTCCACTCGTTCCAGGCCGCTGGATTAGCGGATGCTGATACCGGATTTTCTCCGCTGAACGTCGTCATCGTGGAAACATGCGGGCCGGGCGGAGTCTTGCCGGAATTCCCCGGCATTCCCGACGAGCGGTTCAGCACCGGCGTGGAACCGGGCAAAGGATTGTTGAGCAAACGCGAGGTGCGGCTGACCATTCTGTCGCTGCTCGCGCCCCAGGCTGGTGAGGTCGGCTGGGATGTGGGCGCCGGCTGCGGCGGCGTGTCGGTGGAATGGGCGCGCTGGAATCCTGGCGGCGAGGTTCACGCCGTCGAATATCACCCGGAACGGCTGGAACACTTGGGCATCAACCGCGAGCGGTTCGGCGTCGTCGCCAACCTGCATATCGTTGCCGGTCGCGCCCCCGAGGCGCTGGCGGATTTGCCCGACCCGCACGCCGCGTTCATCGGCGGCAGCAGCGGCGATTTACACGAGATGCTGGACGCGGTTTGGGCGCGCTTGCCACCCGGCGGTCGATTGGTCGCGAGCGCCGTGACCGAAGACAGCCGGGTGGATCTGCATACCTTCGCCGGCGACCGGCCAGCCGAATGGACCGAGTTAAGCATCGCCCGCGCCGAACGACTGGCCGGCCAACGAGTCATGCGCCCGTACCTGCCGGTGCTGCTGATGAAATTGGAGAAATCCGAATGAATGCGACTGGCACCCTGTACGGAGTTGGGGTTGGCCCCGGCGATCCGGAATTGCTGACGCTCAAGGCCGTGCGCATCCTGCAAAGCGTGCCGGTCGTCGCCTACCCCGCCACGCCACAGGGCAGTGCTCAAGCCCGCGATATCGCGGCGGAATGGCTGAGCGGCAAGCGAGAAATCCCGATCACCATGCCCTGCATGCTGGATCGCGGCCCCGTAAATAAAGGCTACGACGAGGCTGCTGTAGTCATCGCCGAGGAATTGGCCGCCGGGCGGGACGTGGCGATTCTTTGCGAGGGCGATCCGCTATTTTACGGCAGTTTCAGTTACTTGCTGCAACGGCTGGGCGACCGTTTTCCCTGCGTNNCTGACCGTCATTCCCGCCACCGCTGGCGATGAGGCATTGCGGCAAGCTTTGCTCGGTAGCGACAGCGTCGCCATCCTCAAACCGGGCCGGCATCGACCGCGCTTGCTGGAACTACTGCGGGAAACCGGCCGCACCGAG
>DEHU01000148.1 GCA_002352125.1 Competibacteraceae bacterium UBA2792
TACGGCTGCACCGAAGCCGGTTCCATCGCCAGCCGCCGCACCCTGGACGGCGACCACTGGCAGCTCTACGACGGTTTTCGACTGCGCGATGGCCGGCTGTCCGGCGCCCATCTGCCGGAACCCGTGCTCTTGAACGACATCGTCGAGGCGTGCGGCGAAGCCCAGTTCAAGCTGCTCGGCCGCCAGGAAGACTTGATCAACATCGCCGGCAAACGCACCTCGCTGAGCTATCTCAACCACCAACTCAACGAAATCGAGGGCGTGGTGGAAGGCGTGTTTTTGCCGCCGGACGAGGCCGGAACCGAGGCCAAGCGGCTCGTGGCCGCAGTGGTCGCGCCGGAATTGAGCGAACGGCAATTGCTCGCCGCGTTGGCCCAGCGCCTCGATCCGGTATTCCTGCCTCGACCGCTCGTCAAGGTAGACGCACTGCCGCGCAACGATACCGGCAAGGTGACGCGGGAAACCGTGCTGGCGCTGATGGCCCGCCTTCACCCGTCCGCGCCCGCCCCCCATGAATCCTGAGCAACGCTACGCAATCGCCGCCGATCATCCCAGTTTGGCGGGGCATTTTCCCGGCGATCCCATCGTGCCGGGCGTCGTCCTGCTGGAAGAAGTGGCGCGGGCGTTCGAAGCATGGCGGCCGGGCAGCCGGCCAGTCGCCATGCCGGTGGTAAAGTTTCTGGCCCCGCTACGACCGGGGCAATTCTTCACCATCAAATTTGCGGAGTCTGGCGGGCGCGAAATCCGGTTCGAGTGCGCCCGAGATGACGGTCAACCGTTGGCGCAGGGTCGTTTGCTCGCCGTTTGTGCCAACAGCTAAAACGTTGGTTCCCGATCAGGCTCGCGAGCGCGACGGGGCCGGTTTAGTCCCGGCCGTCTTCGGCGAAACCTGTCAGCACACCCATTCGTGCACCGGCCGGCCGCTGCGCTGCCGATCCAGATACGCCAGCGTCAACGCCTCGAAATCGGGCCCGTGACGGGCAAGAAAACCCCGCTGCCAATCGGCGCCAGTACGCCCGCTTTCTACCCGCGCGGCGATGATATCCAGATACTCCGTCGCGTCCGCCGCATCGATTTCCAACGCCAGCAGACCGCACCGGGCCAAGGGTAACAGCTCCTCCAGCAACAGTTGCCGCAACGGCAGGCGTGCGCCGTTCAACCAGCTCACCTCGGCCTGCAGGCCATCCCGCGCCGCCGCGTAAAAATTCGCCCGGCACTGCGCGAATTCCAGCGCGGTGCCGACCGAAGGCTGCATCCGCGCCAGGCTCTGCGCCAGACCGTAGTACAAAGCCGCGTTGGCGATGGTGTCGAGGATGCTGGGACCGGCCGGCATGACGCGATGTTCGATGCGCAGATGCGGCGTGCCGTCAGCCTCGAAGCCTAGCAGCGGACGGTTCCAACGCCAGATCGTACCGTTGTGCAAGCGCAGATGCGGCAACTGGACCGCCGGTTCCGCGCGCAGATCCACCGGCAATAGCGGCGGGTAGTGCGCCAGGTTCTCGACGAACAATTCCAGCAGCGAATCCCGGACATAGCCGCCGCCGAAGCTGACGCGCCGATAGCCTGGATCGTCGGAACGTTCCCCGCCCCCCAAGGCGACGCCTTGCTCGAATAGCGGAATGCGGGTTTCCTGCCACAGCCTCTTACCGAACAGGAGCGGCGAATTGGCCGCGACCGCCACCATCGGCGCCGACGACACCAACGCGGCGTTGAAGAATGCCGCCGCGTCGCAGGCCGCGACTTGCAAGTGGGTCTGGAACGAGGTGGTGGCCGCTTCCAGCATCACGTCGGGATGCGTCAAATGCAAGGTTTCGCTGCCGTGAATAGCGAGTTCCATCGGCCGACCGCGCCGCCGCGACAGAATTTGTTCGTTGATGGCCCGATAGCGTTCCCGGCACGACATGTGCTCCAGAGTGAGATCCTGGACTCGCAAGGTTGGCGGAATACCGATCAGCATCACCGCCGCGCCCAATTCGGATGCCACGCGCTGGCAACGCTGCCACAGATTTTCCAAATTGGCGTGCATTCGCCGCAGCGCATCGCCGTGCAAAGGCAACGGCGGGGTGTTGAGCTCGATGTTGAACACGCTCAGTTCCGGCACCACCAGCGGATCGGCCAACCGCTCCAGGAAAATCTGGTTGAGCGGCGCCGGCTGGCCCTGCCGTCCCACCAGCCAAGCCTCGATCTCGAAAC
Source organism: Competibacteraceae bacterium UBA2792 (assembly GCA_002352125.1). Taxonomy (GTDB): domain Bacteria; phylum Pseudomonadota; class Gammaproteobacteria; order Competibacterales; family Competibacteraceae; genus Competibacter_A. Next base: position 2,194 of record DEHU01000148.1, read on the forward strand.
CGCCGACGCCGCTAGCCGGCGCAAACCGTTCTTCGCGGAACCAATCAGCCAATTGCGCCGTTTCCCGACGCAACCGAGTCTGAAACCGCCAGAAATCCTGACGAGTGAACTGCGAGCGGGAAATGTCTTGACCCATGCGCGGCTACCTCTTCGGATCGTATACATTTCCAAACTATAGTCGGCACCTCTCGTCTCGAAAGGCGAAGCCGCACAGCGGAATGTCTACGCCGCGCGTCAAAGCGATGGCTTTGAATCGGTCGCCCATTTCGCCGGGCAAGGTCAACAGTTTGACTTGGCGAACCCGTTCCAGATAGCGGACCGTATCGGCGGAATCGACCTCGGCCAGTAAATCCATCAGCCCGCAACCGAACAAGAAGTAGTTTTGGCTGGCGTAGCCGGCCACCTCCAATCCGACGGCGCAGGCGGCATCGGCTACGGCGCTGAAATCCACGCTGGCGGTAATATCCTGTAAGCCCGGCAAAATTAACGGATCGGCGTGTACGCGGTGCCGGTAGTGACAGAGCAACGTGCCGTCGGCGCGCTCAGGATGGTAATATTCCCGGCGCGAATAACCGTAATCGACGAACAACAAGGCTCCGGCCACCAGCGATTCCGCGATGGCGCGCACCCAGTCGGCCAACCGCGGAACGTACTCGGAGACGTAGCCCTCCGGCAAGCGCCAGCCAAGTTCCGCCTCGATCCGCATGACGGCGGCCGTCAGCGCCGGATCGTCAGCGCCTTCGACCCACTCCAGTCCCGGCGCCAAGCCCATCGTCACGGGATCGGCCCCGTTCCAAGCCACTTCTAGCCGGCGCGGTCCATCCGGGGTGATGCGGAAACGCTCGACCGGCAGCGCGTCCAATACTTCGTTGCCGAGCACGACCCCGCGCAATCCCGGCTCCGGTAACGCGTCCAGCCAAACCACCCGCTCCAATAGATCGGGCGTTCGTTCGGCCAAGGTTTGGCGCTGGCGTTCGCGCAG
>DEHU01000055.1 GCA_002352125.1 Competibacteraceae bacterium UBA2792
CCCATAAATGGGGACATTACATCATGTAATTTTATGATTTTAAAAGTAAAATTTCACCCTAAACATCTTTTAAACGTTTCTTTAAACGTCTTTAAACGTTTTTAAACGAGCGTCGTCGTCGTTTTTTTCCAACTTCCCAAAACGTCAAAACCGGCCTCCCAAACACCGCCAAACGTCCCTGAAAATGACCGGATGAGAGAAAAATCATCGCCGGAAATCCGATGCGGGCACGGAAAATTTTTTGCGCCGCTTGCATCCAAACGCGAACCGGCCTCGTAAGCAGTGATGTCGGATCAAACAATCCCGGTCCAGACCAACGCACTTGCAATTTCAACCATAGAGGATCGACCCATGACCAAAACCGCTTTCAACCAACTTGCACTCGCCACCGCTGTTGCTGGCGCCTTGAGTTTGGTGGCCAGTCCAGCGTTCGCCGCGAGTGAGGGGAAAGACAAATGCTACGGCGTCGCTAAAGCCGGCGAAAACGATTGTGCCAGCGCGGCCGGTACCCATTCCTGTGCCGGCAACGCCACGGCCAACTACGACGGTCAGGACTGGAAATACGTCGCCAAGGGCACTTGCGAGGAAATGGGTGGTCACCTGAAACCGTTCAAGGGCCAGGGCAAACCGGCGTCGAACTAAGCACCATGACCGAAGCCCGCAACCGCACTTTCCCCGCCCGAGCGGGAATCGGCCTGCGTCATTCCCATCTGCCGGAATTTTTGACCGCGCTACAGCCTGTGGCATGGTTGGAAGTTCATAGCGAGAACTATCTCGCTCCAGGCGGTCCTCGCGTGGCCGCATTGGAACAGTTGCGCGGCCACTATCCGCTGAGCTGTCATGGAGTGGGCTTGTCGCTGGGTTCGGCCGCAGGCGTGGATCGAGCGCATCTGGCGCGGTTGCGGGCGCTGTATGATCGGCTGGAGCCGGAATTGGTTTCCGAGCATTTAGCGTGGTCCACGGTGCCGGATGGAGGCTTTCTGGCCGATTTGTTGCCGCTGCCCTACACCCGGGAGACGCTCGAAGCGGTAGCCGCCAACGTCGATTTGACGCAAGAAGCGTTGGGTCGGCGGCTACTGGTCGAAAATCCGTCCACGTATTTGCAATTTCGCGAAGCCGACTGGGACGAAGCCGGTTTTCTGGCCGAGTTGGTGCGTCGTACCGGCTGCGGCCTATTGTTGGACGTCAACAACCTGTACGTCAGCGCCGCAAATCACGGCGACGATCCGCTGACACCGCTGGACCGGTTGCCGCTGGCTGCGGTGGAGGAAATCCACATCGCCGGCCATGCGCGGGTAACCACCCCGGCCGGCGAACTGTTGATCGACGATCACGGATCGGCGGTCGCCGAACCGGTTTGGGTGCTGCTGGCGGCCACGCTGGCGCGGACGGGTCCCAAGCCGGTGTTGGTGGAGTGGGACACGAACATTCCGGAGCTGCCGATATTGCTGGGCGAGGCCGAACGGGCCGAAGCCTCTCTGCGGGAGACGCGCGATGCGATTGGCTGAATTGCAGCGTCGGATGGGCCGGATGCTGCTGGACGGCGCTTCCGATCCGGAATGGCTGGCGCTGCTGGCCGATTCGCCGGAGCGGCGGGAACACCGGCTGGCGGTACATCGCAACAATGTTCGCCACGCGCTGTTGAACGTGTTGGAAGCGGCGTTTCCGGTGGTCCGGCAATTGGTCGGCGCCGAGTGCTTCACCGCCACCGCGCTGGCGTTCATCGCCCGGCACCCGCCGCATCGCCCGGCGCTGTACGAGTACGGCGGGAACTTGCCGGTTTTTCTGGCCGCGTTTCGACCGCTGACGGAATTGCCTTGGCTGGCGGATGTAGCCCGATTGGAGTGGGCGCGCAACGAAGCCTTGTTCGCTGCCGAGCAAGAGCCGTTGACGCCGGCCCGGCTCGCCGCCGTGCCGGTCTGCGAGTTGCCGGAGCTGCGTCCGCAGCCGCATCCTTCAGTCCGCTTGCTGGAATCGTCCTGGCCGATTCACACCATCTGGGACGCCCATCAACCCGCCGGTGGATCGTTGGGAGCGGTGGACCTCGAACGGGCCGAAACCGTGCTGGTATGGCGGCAAAACGGAACGGTTCGCCAGCGGCCTTTAACCGGGGGAGAGTTCGCTTTGCTCGCCGCGTTTGTTGCGAATTGCCCGCTGGCCGAAGCGGCTGGGGTCGCAGGAGAGCAGGATCCGAAGTTCGATTTCGCGGCCGCGCTCGCCAGGCTGCTGAGCGATAGCGCGTTAGTCCAGCAGTTTTGAGGGGGTTCGACGATGTTGTCCGCAGATTTCGCGGCCGCCGGCCGGCCGGCGCCGCTGGTTTGGTACCTGGCGCTGGGGCGCTTGCTGGAACGGCTGGCGCCACTGACCGACTTGTTGCTGCGCTTGGCGGTGTTTCGGATATTTTTCTGGTCTGGCCTCGCCAAGATCGATGACTGGTCCAGCACGCTGCTGCTGTTCGAAAACGAGTACAACATTCCGCTGTTGCCCCCTGCCCTGGCGGCGATGCTGGCGACCGGCACCGAATTGGTCGCTTCGCTGCTGGTGTTGGTCGGGTTGTTGGCCCGGCTGGCGGTGTTGCCGTTGCTGGCCTTGACGATGGTGATTCAGTTTGTGCTGGGCGCCGTTGATCCCGCCTATAATCAACTCCAACACTACCTGTGGATGATGTTGCTATTGATGCTTGCGGTTCGCGGTCCCGGCGTTTTGTCGCTGGACGCTTGGTTGGAAAGGCGCTTCGCGCAATCCGGCGCATGAGGCAGACAAACATGACGGCTTGCGATCGCGGTTGGCAACTCGTTCATCCGAGTTCGGCGGCAAGGCATCTACGGGTTTGTCCGACAACCAGCCCGAGTGTCCTGCATGGCATCCCGCGATCCGTTGGCCGATTTGCTCGCTCGTTGTGCCTTGCACGATCGACGCGCTTTCGAAACCCTCTACCGGCAAACCTCGCCGATCTTGTATGGTTTCCTGCTCAAGCTGGTGCGCGACCGCGAACTGGCGGCGGATTTGTTGCAGGAGGGTTTCGTGCGCATTTGGCAACGGGCCGGCGACTATCGCGCGCAATCCGGTCAGCCGTTGACTTGGATGAGCAGCATCGTCCGCCATCTGGCCATCGACCGGCGGCGGCGGGGAGAGCACCGCCGCCGCGCGGAGCTGGGCGACGACGATTGGGCGGCGGTGGCGGATGATGGACCAAGCCCGGAGGACCGGTTGCACGTCGAACAACACGACGCTGCATTGGCCCGCTGTTTGGACATCCTGGACGCGGAACCGCGTCGTGCCGTGTTGTTGGCCTACTTCGAAGGCTTGACTCACGACGCCATCGCCGAATCCCTGAATCGTCCATTGGGTACGGTCAAGGCTTGGGTTCGGCGCAGTCTGATGCGCTTGAAAACCTGTCTGGGGGAAGAACGGTGAACTATTATCACCTTGCCATGCGCGACCGGTTGGCCGCCGAGTACGTGCTGGGCACATTGCAAGGCCCCGCCCGCCGCCGTTTCGAACGGCTGTTGCCGGCCCACCCGGTTTTGCAACGAGCCGTGACCGACTGGGAGCGCCGCCTGAATCGCTTGGCGGTCGCCAGCCCTCCCGCGCCGCCGCCGCCGGAAGTTTGGCGTGGTCTCGAACGGCGGCTGTTCCCGGCATCGCCGCGCCGGTCGTGGTGGAACGGTTTGATTTTCTGGCGCGGTCTGGCGCTGGTCAGCGTGTTGGCGATGATCGTCGCGTTGGCGCCGCGATATGTGTTACCGCCACAAGAGGCGGATATCTCCTTCGCCGCGATTCGCGGCAAGCAGCGAGAAGTGTTGTGGACGGTGGCGTTGGCCGGCGACGGACGGTTGCGCGTCGACAACTTGCGGGCGATGGCGATGCCGCCCGATCAACGCTGTTTCCTTTGGTTGAAGACCGCCAGCGATCCACCCGTCATGCTGGGCGCGCTACCGGACGACGGCAGTGCTCGCACCCTACCGGTACCGGCCGGCGTAACGCGACCGGGCCGGGGCGAACTGTGGGTGACTATGCAACCGATGGCTCCGAAGCTGCAACCGCCGGTCGAACCTCTTTACCAGACGCGCTGGCAAGCGCTTTAAGCGGCTTTTAAAGGCTCGGCGGGGGGAAGGTGCCATGAAAGGCTAAAACTGCTCCACGGCCTTCTGGAGCGGTTTTAGAGGGGTTTTCGAGCAGGGGGCGAAGCGGAGAGCGGTCGCGGTTTACCACCGGGGAGGTACTTCGTCGAGTCCGCTTACGTTTCGATTCGATTTTGATATGGTTTGAAATCGTTCTAGTCTCCGCTATCGGTTTCGAGGTATCCAGCTTGACCGCCCAGTCCGATGATCCCGTTTCTCTCCCCTCTTCCTTGACGGACCGTTTCGGCCGCCGGATCGATTACGTGCGGTTTTCCGTGACGGACCGCTGCGACTTTCGCTGCGTCTACTGCATGAGCGAACGTATGACTTTCTTGCCGCGCGCCCGCGTCTTGACCTTGGAGGAGCTAGCGGCGCTCGGCCGGGCGTTCGTGGAACTGGGGACGCGCAAAATCCGCATCACCGGCGGCGAGCCGCTNNACCAACGGCTCGCAACTGGAACGCATGGCCGCCGACCTCAAGGCTGCTGGCGTGGCGCGTCTCAACGTCAGCCTCGACAGTCTGGATCCGGCGCGTTTTCGCCGCATCACTCGCGCCGGCGAGCTGGATGTCGTTCTGCGCGGTATCCGCACGGCCCAGGCTACCGGTTTCGAGCGGATCAAGCTGAACGCGGTGATCCTGAAAAACCGCAATCACGACGANNGTGATCGGCGACCACGACCGCGCCGAAGCTTACTATTCCAGCGATGCCATCCGCGCCGATCTCGCGCGGGTGTTCGAGCTGGTACCCACCACCGAGAGCACGGGCGGTCCGTCCCGTTATTACCGCGTTCCCGGCGTCGGCAGCCGCATCGGTTTTATCTCGCCCCACAGCCACAACTTCTGCGATGCCTGCAACCGGGTCCGAGTCTCGGCGGAGGGTCGGTTGCTGCTTTGTCTGGGACAAGAACATTCGGCCGATTTGAAACGAACCTTGCGCACCTACCCCGGAGATCGCGAACGGTTGCAGCAGGCTATCGTCGCCGCGATGGCGCTCAAACCGCGCGGCCACGATTTTCGGCTTGAGGGGCAACCGGCGATTCTGCGTCACATGAACCATACGGGCGGGTAAAAATTTTGTCCGTTAAGGCTTCAATTTCGTAGAACCCCGGCTTAGTTGTACACGCGCTTCGCTTGCCGGCTCCGCCATAAGAAGCTTCTCACCGAGCTGACGGGGCGATACAGCAGATCGGCGATTTCCGCCGCCCCTACCCCCTGCTCATCCAGACGCAGTATCTCGGCCTTTTCCCATTCGCTGAAATTCTCCCGGGTCGAGCGCGGTTTGGCCGGCTCGATGATCGTTTTTCTGGCCCGCAGCGCTGCGTTCACGCCCCGTTCGACGCAACGCTCGATCAAGTCGGTCAAGTCTTGCTGGGTCAGCTTGAAAACGGGCTCGCCGGTGCCGGGCATCGTGTAGTGACCTCGCTTGCGAAGCGTGGGCAGCACCTCGGACGTGACCCATTTCTTGAATTTTTTGGCTTCCGGCTTGCGGCTGGTCAGGATCAGTGCGTAAAGACCGGATTCGTTGATGATGCTCATTTTTTGGGGCCCACCAGGGGTGTCCATAACACTGACACCCTTTTCATCTTCATCCAATCGCGCTAGCGCCATACGGTTATTGTTGATATGGAGTGCTGCACATACGTCGACAGCAACAAACCACGGTTCACCATCAATCATTAGGACACGGACGGACTGGGTAACAAATTCGAAAGTGACAAGATCGTTGGACATCGGAAGGCATTGAAGCGAAAAATAGTTTGTCTATCAAGCAAGTATAATTCAAACTATCGGCGACGAGACAGGCGGTTTTGGATGCATGTCCGATGCCGACTCCGGAACTACGAATACCGACTAAAATCCAACCGAAAATGTAATTTTCGACGGGGAACCGATTTTGAGTCCGACGGCGCGGCGCGAGCATGTCCGGCAGCCCGGCGTTTTGATGGCGCTGCTGTTGGTGCTATTGCTGATGTTTGGCGGCCATCCTTGTTCGGCGGTGGCGCAAGCCGGTTCTGTTCCGCCATCGAACGCTCACGATTGCTGCCCCGGCCTGTTCGCGACGCCGAATTCGCCTCATAACTTTTCGCAGTTGCCCTGCCACGACGGATCCTGTCCGCAGGCTATCGGTCATTACGACGTAGCAGATCGTTACGCATCGTCGTTCGGCAACCCGGACGTATCCCCGCAACCGCTCGCCGCCGCCAGGTTGCTAGCGCCAGACTGGTCGAATCAAGGCCATCTTCCGCTTCCCCTCATTGCCGCAACCACCGGTCCGCCACCGACCCAGCGTTCCATCGTTTTGCGTTTGTAGCGCTCCCAGCCTCTTGCGCTTTGCCGAAGACGCGGCCCTGCGCCGCATTCACGCGATTTATTTGGGAGCCTTTCGATGAAAGCCATCTTGGCGGTTGTTGTCGCCATCTTACTGTTCGCTGCCGGCGTCTTGCTGGCACCTCGCCTGCAACCCTTGCTTGCCCATCTCGGCCACGAAGCGCCCGCGCCGGCCGATTCCAACGCCGCTGCGCCGGCCGAGCGCAAACCGGTCAAGTACCGGCATCCGATGAACCCCACCATCTTCTCCGACACGCCGGCCAAGGATGACATGGGCATGGACTATATCCCGGTTTACGCCGACGGAGGGGATACCGTCGCCGGCCCCGGCATCCGCATCGCGCCGGAAGTCGTCAACAATCTGGGCGTGCGCACCGCACCGGTCGAACGCGGCGATCTGAGCCGGCGGATCGAAACCGTCGGCTATCTCGATTACGACGAGCGGACGCTCAGCCACGTTCATCTGCGCGCCAACGGTTGGGTGGAAAACCTGAAGGTCAAAACCTTGGGCGAGCGGGTTCGGCAGGGTGATCTGCTGCTGGAAGTCTATTCTCCCGATCTGGTCAACGCACAAAAAGAGTATTTGCAAACGTTGCGCAGCGACCGGTCCGATCTTAAAGCTCTAGGCCACGACCGGCTGTTGGCCTTGGGCATACCGGAAAGCCAAATCCAACAACTGGAAAAAGAAGGGCGCGTTCGTCAGTTGACGTCGGTGTACGCTCGCCAGAACGGCCTGATTTCGGCGCTCAACATTCGCGAGGGGATGTACGTCACGCCGGAGCTGGAACTGATGACGCTGGCCGATCCGTCCACGGTTTGGATCAAGGTCGAGGTATTCGAGCAACAAGCTGGCTGGCTGGCGACCGGCCAAAAAGCCGAAGTGCGGTTGCCTCACGCGCCCGGCGAGGCTTGGGAAGGCACGGTCGAATACATTTACCCCGACGTAGACCCGAAAACTCGCGCTTTGCGCGCCCGGTTGCGCTTTCCCAATCCCGGCGAACGGCTCAAGTTCAACATGTTCGCCGATGTGGTCATCCATGCTGCGCCGCGTGCCAAGGTGTTGAACATCCCCCGCGAAGCCTTGATTCGCACCGGCGTGGAACAGCGAGTGATCGTCGATCTTGGCGAGGGACAGTTCGAAGCGCGGCCAATCGAGGCCGGCATCGAATCCGATGATCGGGTAGAAATCCGCTCCGGGTTGAAGGAAAACGAACGGGTCGTCACATCCGCCCAATTCCTGCTCGATTCCGAAAGCAGCGTTCGCGCCAGTCTGCAACGGTTGAGTAAGCCGGCAGCGCCAGAAATCTGGACCGATGGCGTCATCAACGCAGTCGAGTCGGCATCGCGCACGTTAAACGTGACTCATCAACCGATCCCGGAATTGAAATGGCCAGCGATGACGATGGATTTTCCCGTCGCCAAGGGCGTCAAGCTGGACGGGCTGAAACCGGACGGCAAGGCGCATTTCCGCATCCGGGAAGGCGAGGACGGGCGGTACGTGATCGATGCCATACGTCTCTCGCCCCCGACCCCTCTCCTAAAGAGTGAGAGGAGTACCGCGCCATGATCGCCGCCGTCATCCGTTGGTCGATTCAAAATCGCTTGCTGATTACGCTGGCGACATTGCTGTTGGCCGGCTGGGGCGCGTATTCCGCCCGCCACATTCCGCTCGATGCCTTGCCCGACCTGTCCGACGTGCAGGTGATCGTCAAGACCAGCTATCCCGGCCAAGCTCCGCAGGTGGTGGAAAGCCAAGTCACCTACCCGTTGGCGACGGCTTTTCTGGCGGTGCCGGGCGCGGTATCGGTGCGCGGTTATTCTGGTTTCGGCGATTCCTTCGTTTACGTGATTTTCGCCGACGGCACCGATTTGTATTGGGCGCGGTCACGGGTGCTGGAATATCTGAGCCAGATTGCGCCCCGTTTGCCACCCCAAGCGCAACCGGCGTTAGGCCCCGATGCCACCGGCGTTGGCTGGATCTACGAATATGCCTTGGTGGATCGGACGGGCCATCACGATTTGGCGCAACTGCGCTCTTTGCAGGACTGGTTCCTCAAATTCGAGTTGCAGTCGGTGGACGGCGTGGCCGAAGTCGCGACGGTCGGCGGCATGGTCAAGCAATATCAGGTGGTGCTCGATCCCAACCGGCTGCGCGCCTACAACCTGCCGCTCTCGCAAGTGCGGATGGCGATTCAGAACGCCAACCAGGAAGTCGGTGGCTCGGTGATCGAAATGGCCGAGGCCGAATACATGGTGCGCTCGCGCGGCTATCTGCAAACCGTCGAGGACTTGCGGCGGGTATCGCTGGGCGTCAGCTCCGCCGGTACGCCGATCTTGCTCGGCGACGTGGCCGAGGTGCGGATCGGTCCGCAACTGCGGCTGGGCGCGGCGGAACTGGACGGCGAAGGTGAGGTGGTGGGCGGCATCATCGTCATGCGCTCCGGCGAGAATGCCCTGACGACCATCGACGCGGTCAAGGCCAAACTGGAGCAATTGCGGCGCGGCTTACCGGAAGGGGTCGAAATTGTGCCGACCTACGACCGCTCCAGCTTGATCCTGCGGGCGGTCGCCAATTTGCGCGACAAGCTGGTCGAAGAATTCGTGGTCGTGGTCGTAGTTTGCGCGCTGTTTCTATTCCACCTGCGCTCCTCGCTGGTGATTCTGATCAGTCTGCCGGTCGGCATTCTGGCCGCGTTCGCCATCATGCGCTGGCAAGGAATCAACGCCAACATCCTGTCGCTGGGGGGTATCGCCATCGCCATCGGCGCGATGGTGGACGCCGCCATCGTCATGGTCGAGAACCTCCACAAGCATCTGGAACACGCCCAGCTACGCGACGCCGCCGACCGTTGGCGAATCGTGCAGCAGGCGTCGGCGGAAGTCGGGCCACCGCTGTTTTTTTCGCTGCTGATCATTACCTTCAGCTTTCTGCCGGTGTTTAGCCTGGAAGCGCAGGAAGGGCGGCTGTTTGCGCCGCTGGCCTATACCAAAACCTACGCGATGGCCGCCGCTGCGGGCCTGTCCATCACCCTGGTGCCAGTGCTGATGGGCTGGTTCGTGCGGGGGCGGATTCTTCCCGAGAACAAAAATCCGCTCAATCGCCTGTTGATCGCTATCTATCGACCGTTCGTCGGCGTGGTTTTGCGCCGTCCGTGGTTGGTGGTGGTGTTGGCGGGATTGTTGACGCTGACCGGCTGGTGGCCGCTGCACCGCTTGGGTGTCGAATTCATGCCCGATCTGGACGAGGGCGATCTGCTGTACATGCCGACGACTTTTCCCGCTATCGCCATCGGCAAAGCGACGGAAATCTTGCAGCAGACCGGCAAGTTGATTCGAACTGTTCCCGAGGTACAACGGGTGTTCGGCAAGGTCGGGCGAGCGGAGACCGCCACCGATCCGGCACCGTTGAGCATGATCGAGACAGCGATCGAGTTGAAACCGCGCGCGGAATGGCGGCCCGGCCTGACCACCGCCGATTTGATCGCCGAGCTGGACCGCATCGTCAAATTGCCCGGCCTGAGCAACGCGTGGGTGATGCCGATCAAGAACCGCATCAACATGCTGGCGACCGGCATCAAGACGCCGCTCGGCGTCAAGGTCGCGGGCACCGATCCGGCGACGATCCAGCAAGTGGGCGAGCGATTGGAACAGGTCATCCGCACCATTCCGGGCGCCACGTCGGTTTATTCCGAACGGGTGGCCGGTGGCCGCTACGTGGACATCGTCATCGACCGCTTGGCCGCTGCCCGGTTGGGATTGAGCGTCGGCGACGTGCAAGAGGTCATCAACACCGCCGTCGGCGGGATGAATGTCACCGAGACCGTGGAGGGGCTGGAACGCTATCCGGTCAACCTGCGTTATCCGCAAGCGGTGCGCGACTCGTTGGAGCGGTTGCAGGCGCTACCTATCGTGACGCCGGCCGGCGCCGTGGTGCCGTTGAGCCAAGTCGCCGCGATCAAGATTACCGATGGACCGGCGATGTTACAAAGCGAGAACGCCCGGCTGACTGGCATCACTTACGTGGACATTCAGGACCGCGACATCGGTTCTTTCGTCGCCGAGGCGCAGCGGGCGGTGGCGGAGCAAGTCGTGCTGCCGGCTGGTTATTCGCTGCGCTGGTCCGGCCAGTACGAGTATTTGACCCGCGCCTTGGCCAAGCTGCAAATTGTCGCGCCGATCACGCTGGCGATCATCTTTCTGCTGCTGTATCTGAGTTTCGGCCGTTTCGGTCCAGCGGTGCTCATCATGGCGACCTTGCCTTTTGCGCTGCTGGGCGGAATTTGGTTGCTGTACTGGCTGAACTACAACCTGTCGGTGGCGGTCGGGGTCGGCTTCATCGCCCTAGCCGGCGTCGCGGCGGAAACCGGGGTGGTGATGTTGGTCTATCTCGATCAGGCGTTGGCGAAGCGACGGGAATCGGCCGCCAGCGAAGGCCGCGCCGTCACTTCGATCGAGTTGCGCGAGGCGGTGATCGAAGGCGCGCTATTGCGGGTGCGGCCGAAAATGATGACCGTCGCCACCATCATCGTCGGCTTGTTGCCGATCATGTACGGCACAGGGACGGGATCGGAAGTGATGCGTCGCATCGCTGCGCCGATGGTGGGTGGCATGGTCAGCGCCACGCTGTTAACTCTGGTGGTGATTCCGGCAGTGTTCCTGATCTGGCAGAGGGTGGTGATCGAGCGAAAGAGCCGCTAGTGAAGAGCACGACCTTCAGCCGGTGGCGTCAACGAATTGGCGAACCGGCGAATTGCTCGCCCGATTTGGCAGCAGTCAAAATATTGGCGGTTATTTATATTTAACTGATTGTTTTTAATTTATTTTTTATTTGGTATTTGATTTGCATAAAATATTGATGACATTCTCGTCTAGAGCGCGCTGGCAACACTCGCAAGAATTGTGGCCATTGCGCTCGAATGGGTTACCGAACGGGTTTCGGGGATTTTCGGCTTTTGGTTGCAGCTCGAAAGCCAAGCACGGACAACAACGGCGAACGATGGCGAAGGTAGTACGAAGATGGAAACTAAAATGATGCGTTTTCTTGAAATGGCCGTCCAAGCGCTCGTGCTAGCAGGCGTTTGGCGCGGCGCATCGGCGATGGTAGCCAGCGGCGTAACAATCGAACAGATGGGTTTGTTGCAGACTCTCGAATCGTTTGCGGTTCCGGCGACTCTCGTGGCCGCTATCGGTTCGGTTACCGTAACCCATATTGGGATTCGCGGCTGGCGGAAGCTGCAAGAAGCGGCTCATAGAGTGCGCGGATCTCGCGACGAACAGCCGCAATCAACCGAAGAATCGTTGTTGCTGATGGATCGGCACGATCAACTGATCGCAGATCTCCGGAACCGGGTCGTCGAATTGAGCAGGGAGAAAGAATTGCTGGCTTCGCTGTTGAAGGAGAAAAGCGAACGCCTGCGAAAAGATCCATTGACCGATATCTTTAACCGGCTGGCCTACGAAGAGCAGCTTCAAAGCGAATACCAGCGCTGGAGGCGTTTCGGCAATCCTTTGACGTTTCTGATCTGGGATATCGATCACTTCAAGCAAATCAACGACCGATACGGTCACGCCGTCGGCGATGCCGTGCTGCGCGGCGTGGCTCAACAGCTCGCCCATCGCATTCGAAGCACGGATTTCGTCGCCCGCTATGGCGGCGAGGAGTTTGCGATGCTCTTGCCGGGAGCCGATCTCCAGGCTGCGTTAAATTTGGCTGACCGGCTCCGGCTCAATATCGCCGAAGCCGGATTCGACAACGATGGGGTTCGCACACCCGTTACGATATCTTGCGGCCTGGCCAGTTTCGAGCCCGGCGATTCTCCGCAAGCTGTGTTCGACCGTGCCGATCGCGCCTTGTATCGAGCCAAGCAGGCTGGCCGCAATTGCTGTCGAATGTTCTGAAGAGGGCGTTTCGGGTACAACAAGGGAACCGGAAATAGCAACGCCAGCGCGCGCGAGCTAGCCGCCGAATAGCGGGAAAATTCGAGGAAAATCGTAATCGAGAGCGGCAGGGCGGCGATCAGGCCCGCGCGATGGGTTGTCCGCCGCCGCCGAACACTTTGCGGGTGTCCTGATCGTAAAGGAAATCCAGCGAATCGCGGCCGCGCAAAATAGCTAGCGTCCGGTCGACGTGGTTCCGGCTGGCCGCGATCACGGCGCCATTCACTTCGTTTTGGGCGCGCACTTGTTCGGCGACCTTCTCCAGCGCCGTCCACAGTTGATCCACGCCAATTCGCTCCGCGACCGGCAACGTATCGACGTAAGCGGCCAATCCCTGCGCATCGGCGGCGATTCCCTGCGCTTGCAGGTAATCGACCCGGTCAGCCATCAACTTGCGCAAGCGATCCGTGCAAGCTTGTTTCTCGTTGACGACTTGCTCCAAACTCGCCGGGTCACGAGTTTTTAAAACGTCGTATTCGCGTTGCAACAACTGTTGCAGCCATTCGACGGCAGTCAATTCTTCTCGCAGCAGCATCGCCAGCGTCATCGGTCGCGCTCAGGAGAACAAAGCATCTTCGAAGTCGAGCATCTTGCGAGCAACCCGGCCCGAATCCACTTGGTATTCGCCGCTCGCGATGGCCTTGCGCAAAGCCGCGACCTTCGTTTCGTCGACCGACGGCTCCTGTCGTTCCGTTTCTAGCTGGCGCAAGCTCAAAGAGCCTGGTGTCAATTGAACTTTGTCGATTTCGCCGACCGGTTTATCCGGCAGCGATGCCACGTTCGACGGGGAAGCCCGCTCTACGTAGCCGCCGCCACGAACGGGCGGGGAATACGTTCCGGTAATTGGATTGATGGCCATGGTTAGTAATCCATCCCGTTAGTTCAAGGTAGGTATGTCAAGCATTATCGGCCGAACTTTAAAGAACTTTAACGGAATTTCCGTTACTGTCCAACTTCGACTCGACGGCTGGCCGTCACCGTGCCTTCGACCACGCGTTTGGACGTTTCGTTGCGGACTCGCAGCCGTTCGCCTAGATCGGCATCTTCCAAGGCGATGCCGCTGGAGCGGACTTCCATTCCTCCTTGCCGCATCACGATCGTGACCGTTTCCCCTTGCTTGATCAGCGGTAGGGCCTTGACGGCTTGCGGTGCGACGACCGCCCCCGCCATCAGCGCCCGCCGCAGTTGCTTACCGGTCAGGCGTTCTGGCTCGGTTTCGTAGCCGCTCAGCAAAGCGGACAGTTCGCGGCGTTCGAGTTTCAGATCGGTGGCGTTCAGTACCGTTCCTTTGGGCAAGAAATGGCTTGACACCAGCACGCGGTCGAAAATCCGCACGTTGGCGTTCTGATAAACGGTCCATTGCCGAGGACCTGGACAGCGTACACCGACCGAAGTATTGCCCGCCGTTTTGGCGCCGCCAGGCAAAAAAGCTTCCAGTGCCGCCCCGCATTTCGGCAGCCGCAACCGGGGATCGAGATTGCTCAAACGGATTTGCGGCGGCTCGGCCCGGTTCCGGTGCTGCGCTGTCAGGAATTCGTAGACTTGCTGTTGGATCGTCTCTAGCGGCTGAATCGTCTCCTCGGCCGCCGCCCAGGCCGGCGCGGCCAGCCCGCAACAGATCGACAGAATTGTTGGAAGCCAGCGATTCGTTCCCATCCAGATTCACCCCATGCATGTTCGGGTGGCACCCCAAATCTTCGCCGCGTTTCGCGAGCGGCCTTTCGCCGTCAAGCATCGACGTGGCGTTCGTCCGGAACCGGTTATCGAAGCAGGTTGCATGCCACAAAAAGTGGCCTTTCTTGCTAACCACGAGATTAAAACGGCGGTTAGCCGTGAAACGGCATGTCGTTTGCTTCCTAAGAATTAGTATCGCGGTCGCGCCGTTTTTTCGGCGGAGCCTTCGCGATGATCGTCGAAGTTTGGATATCGCTCCAGGAGTTGCAGAAATGGCCATCGGTTTCGAACGAGCGCTTAGCGTCCATGCCCAGACGCTGGAATTGCGCTCCCGGCGCGCCGAAATTTTGGCGGCCAATCTGGCTAATGCCGACACCCCGAATTATCTGGCTCGGGACATCGATTTCAAAGCCACTCTATCCGGTTTGAGCGGCCGGGAAAACGCGCTCAAAGTGACGCACGCCGTGCACATGCAGGCTCGGGGTAGTGCATCTGGCGAACTGCTCTATCGGACGCCGGCCCAGATGGCCATCGACGGCAACACGGTAGAGGAGGAGCAAGAAAAATCGGCGTTTGCCGACAACGCCATGCGCTACCAAGCCAGTCTGCGGCTGTTAGGCAATCGCGTCCAGGGCTTGTTGAGCGCCATCCGCGGAGAATGACCATGTCGCTATTCAGCGTTTTCGATATTTCGGGATCGGCGTTGCGGGCGCAAACCGTCCGCCTCAACACCACGGCCAGCAACATGGCCAACGTCGATAGCATTAGCAGCAGCACGGCGACGACTTATCGGGCACGCCAGCCGGTGTTCGCCGCGCAGCTCGACGACGCCGGAGACGAAGCGACCGGAGTGGACGTGCTGGGCATCGTCGAGAGCCAGGCGCCGCTGCGGCGCGAATACCGGCCCGATCACCCGCTCGCCGACCAGCAAGGCTACGTCAATCTGCCGAACGTCAACCCGGTCGAAGAAATGGCCAACATGATCTCCGCATCGCGCTCTTATCAAACCAACGTGGAAGTGCTCAACACTTCCAAGCAAATGTTGTTACGCACGCTCGCTTTGGGCGACTAACCGCAACGGGAAACAGCCGCCATGACCACTATTTCTAGCACCGGAACCGCTTACGCGTCGTCCAGCACCAGCTCGACCGCCGCCACGGAGAAAAAAGCCAACGATCAACTCGATCAAGCCGATTTTCTCCGATTGATGACCACGCAGCTTCGAAATCAGGACCCGAACAAGCCGCTCGACGGCCAGCAGTTCATGGCGCAACTGGCGCAGTTCAGCACCCTTAACGCCATCATGGACATGAAAACGTCGCTGGATAAATTGGTGAAGGCGCTGGGAGTCGAGCAATAACCACCACGATGGTCGGCCAGCTCCCCGACCGTCAGAGTTCCGACGATTCGCCAGCCGCTGTAGCCGACGCCGACGCACACAAGAAAATCCGTCAACCGCTCGCCCCTACCAAATCGTCAGAAAGGAGAGCAAATCATGTCGTTTCGCACCGCCCTCACCGGGTTGAACGCCGCCAGCGCCGACCTCGGTGTTATCAGCAACAACATCGCCAACAACAATACCACGGGATTTAAATCGTCCCGCGCGGAATTCGGCGATATTTACTCGCTCAGCGATCTAGGCACGTCCACCCGTCGCAGCATCGGCACCGGCATCAAGCTCAACGCGGTCGCGCAGCAATTCAAGCAAGGCAACCTGGAAACCACCAGCAATCCGCTGGATTTGGCCATCGATGGCGAGGGTTTTTTCGCGCTCAAGGATACCGATGGTTCGATGCTTTATACGCGCGCCGGGGCATTCGGTCTCGACAAGGAAGGCTATGTGGTCAACAGCCTTAGCCAGCGGTTGCAAGGTTATCAGACCAATCCAACGACCGGTCTGATCGATACCGGCAACGAAGGCGATCTTCGCACGCAAACGGCCAATATCGACCCCGAGCAAACGACGACCGGGGAATTTGGGCTCAACCTCAACGCGGGCGAAGTAGCGCTGAACCCGGCGAATTTCGACTTTAACGATTCCCGCACCTACAGCTTTGCCTCGGCGATGACGATTTACGATAGCCTGGGCAACGACCACAGCCTGAACGCCTATTTCGTGCGGGGCAGCGCGATTCCCGCCGCCGCTCCCGCTGGAACGACCGCCGCTTGGCAGGTTTTTTTCAGCATGGATGGCATGCAACTGGACGGTAGCGCTCTCCCTGCCGCCGGTGCTGCCCAACCTTATGGCACGTTGTGCTTCGATGCCTTTGGCAAGATTCTAGGGACCCTGGATGCATCGGGCGCCGCGACCGGCACGAGCGGGATCGTCTTGGCGGGCGCTGGCCTGCCGCCGGCTGGAACCGGCATCGTGCCCACCAACGGACCCGATCCCATTACCGGAATCGGGACTCCAAACGGCGCCGAAAGCCCGATCAACAGCTCCGGCACTCCGGCCGGCGTGACGATCAAATTCGATAGCGTGACCCAGTACGGCAGCCCTTCCAGCACCAATGCAGCCACCCAGGATGGCTATGCCACGGGTCGCGTCGTCGGCGTGGACGTCGGCGAGGACGGCAGCATTTCGGGCCGCTACAGCAACGGCCAAGCCAAGG
The DNA here is from genome assembly GCA_002352125.1 of Competibacteraceae bacterium UBA2792. GTDB lineage: Bacteria > Pseudomonadota > Gammaproteobacteria > Competibacterales > Competibacteraceae > Competibacter_A. The sequence continues at coordinate 16,676 of DEHU01000055.1, forward strand.
TACTGGGGCAGGTGATCTTGGCGAATTTCCGCAACGCTCAGGGCCTGAGCCCCATCGGCAACTCCAGTTGGGTCGAGACTGCTGTTTCGGGGCAGCCGGTCAAGGGTCCGCCGGGCACGGCCAGCCTGGGCTTGGTGCGCGCCGGGGCGCTGGAGCTGTCCAACGTTCAGCTTTCCGAGGAGCTGGTGAAAATGATCAGCGCCCAGCGCAATTTTCAGGCGAACGCCCAAGTCATCAGCACCGCCGACCAGATGACTCAGACCTTGCTGAACATACGATAAAGCCGAGGTGATCGCCCGCGACGGGTTTTAAGCAATCGGCGCCGGCTTTTTCCCTCTCTGGCTTTCGGGGAAAAATTAAGGCGCCAACAGGCTCAGCAATTTTTTTGCGAAAGGATCGAATCAATGTCCATGAATATCGGTTTAACCGGCCTTAAAGCGGCTACCACTCATCTCGATGTAGTCTCGAACAATGTTGCCAACGCCAGCACCACCGGTTTTAAAAGCGGACGCGCCGAATTTGGCGACTTGGTGGACCCCAATGCGGGCGAGAGTCCTGGCCTTGGGGTAAAAACCCAGGCCATCAACCAGCAATTCTTGCAGGGTGGCACGATTACCACCGGCAACGCCCTGGACTTGGCGATCAACGGCAGCGGTTTTTTCGTCGTCAAGGACGACACCGGCACCTCTTACACCCGCGCCGGCAGTTTTCACGTCGATAAAGACGGTTACATCGTCAACAACCTCGACCAAAGGCTCCAGGGGACCGGCGGGGATTTGCAGCTCACCAATCCTCCGGTGACCAATATCGCGATCGACAAAAACGGCAACATTACGGCCAAGGACAATACCGGCGCAGATATCGGTCCCATTGGTCCGATAGCCTTGGTCAACTTTCCGAACGTGCAGGGGCTCAAGAACATAGGCGACACTCAGTGGGTGGCAACCCCCGAAGCCGGCGCTCCCAGCGCGCTTGCGGCGCCGGGGACCGGCAGCCTCGGCTTGCTGTCGAGCGGCGCCCTGGAGTCCTCCAACGTCGAAATCACCGAGCAACTGGTAGATATGATCATCGCCCAGCGCGATTTTCAGGCCNNATGGACCGCATGCTGTACGTCGCGATGACCGGAGCCCAGCAAACCTTGCAGGCACAGGCCATCGTCAGCCACAACTTGGCCAACGCCAACACCGCTGGCTTCCGGCAGGATTTGGCCGATTTCCGCAGCATGCCAGTTTTTGCCGATCATGGAATGCCCACCCGGGCATACGCTATGGCCGAACGGCCCGGCTCGGATCTGCGACTCGGTCGCGTTATGACCACCGGTCGCGATTTGGATGTCGCCCTGCAAGGCGAAGGCTGGATCGCGGTGCAAGCGCCCGACGGCAGCGAGGCCTATACTCGTGCCGGCGATTTGCAAGTGGACGCCAACGGTTTGCTGAAGACGGCAAACGGCCACCCGGTAATGGGCAACGGCGGTCCGATTTCCATCCCGCCCGCCGAGAAAATCGAGGTCGGTGCCGACGGCACCATTTCCGTCCGCCCGCTCGGCGAAACATCGACCAATCTCGTAGAAGTAGATCGCATCAAGCTGGTCAAGCCCGCCGATGGCGCGCTTTACAAAGATGACTCCGGCCTGATGCGCACGAACGACGGACAGCCCGCCGCGCCGGATGCCGCGGTCCGCTTGCTGGGCGGAGCGTTGGAGAGCAGCAACGTCAATCCCGCCGAGGCACTGGTCAACATGATCGAATCGGCCCGCCGGTTCGAATTGCAGGTCAAGATGATGAAGGTGGCGGAAGACAACGCCAACACCACCAACCAATTGCTGCGCCTGGAATAGGAGCAAACTCTCATGACTTCCGCCTTATGGATCGCCAAGACCGGTCTGGACGCCCAACAGACGCGCATGTCGGTCATTTCCCACAATCTGGCCAATGCCAGCACCGCCGGGTTCAAGCGCGGTCGCGCTCAGTTCGAAGATTTGCTGTACCAAAACGTGCGCCAGACCGGCAGCCAAAGCTCGCAAAATACCCAATTGCCGTCGGGATTGATGTTGGGTACCGGCGTCCGCACCACGTCCACCGCCAAGATTTTCACTCAGGGCAACCTCGTCCAAACCGGTAATCCCTTGGACCTAGCCATCAGCGGGCGGGGATTTTTTCAGGTTCAATTGCCGGACGGCACCGCCGCCTACACTCGCGATGGTTCTTTCCAGATCAACGCCGACGGCCAGATCGTCACCGCCAACGGCTATTTGTTGCAACCCCAGATTACCCTGCCCGCCAACGCCCAAAACGTCACCATCGGCAGCGATGGCACGGTGAGCGCGAAAATTCCCAATCAACCCGCTCCCAGCCAAGCCGGCACGATCCAAATTACCGACTTCGTCAATCCGGCCGGCCTGCAAGCGGTCGGCGAAAATCTGTTCGTGGAGTCGGCCGCCAGCGGTTCGCCGCAAGACGGCAATCCCGGCACGAACGGGTTGGGCTCGATCACGCAGGGTTCGCTGGAAACCTCCAACGTCAACGTGGTGGAGGAAATGGTGGACATGATCGAAACCCAGCGGGCCTACGAAGTCAATTCCAAAGCCATTTCCACTACTGACCAAATGTTGCAATACGCCAACAACAACCTGTAGGCCGCCGCCATGAGAAAACCATCCGCCGCGCTCGCGCTAGCTGTCCTGCTGTCGGGATGCAGCGGATTGGTTCCGCAGCACGAGTTCAACCCGGTAACCCCTCAGGTCATGTCGCCGGTCAAGCCGAGCGATTCGAGTTCCCGCAGTCCGGGCACGATCTATCAGGCGGGCGCCGACATGCGGTTGTTCGAGGATCGTTCGGCGCGGCGGGTCGGCGACATCGTCGTCATCCGGCTGGTCGAAAAAACCGATGCCACCAAGTCGGCCACGACCGGCGTCAACAAGAGCAGCGATATCGCTTTGCAAAATCCTTTTCTGCTCGGCGCCCCTTTCAGCGCCGGTTCGCTCAAGCTGAACGCCTCGGTCAGCGGCGAGCGCGAACTCGGCGGCGAGGGCTCCAGCGATCAGAGCAACAGTTTGACCGGCAACGTTTCGGCGGTGGTGGTCGGCGTTTATCCCAACGGCAACCTAGCCATTCGCGGCGAGAAAATGTTGACGCTCAACCAGGGCGAGGAAGTGGTGCAAATTTCGGGCGTGATCCGGCCGGAAGATATCGCTGGCGACAACTCGATACTGTCCAGTCGCGTGGCCGACGCTAAAATCACTTATGCTGGCAACGGCGCGTTGGCCGATGCCAACACGATCGGCTGGCTGGGCCGCTTCTTCCTGAGCCCGCTGTGGCCGTTCTAAAATTTCTAACCGAGGTGTCCGCGATGCTCCGCCGTTTTTCGTTGATTCTGCTGCTCGCGCTGACGGCGCACGGCGCTTGGGCCGAACGGATCAAAGATCTGGCTACCGTTGCCGGTGTGCGCAGCAACCAATTGGTCGGCTACGGTTTGGTGGTCGGCCTGACCGGCACGGGTGACCAAACCACCCAAACCCCGTTTACGGTCAAGAGCCTGAAAAGCATGTTGTCCAACCTGGGAGTCACGGTACCACCGGAAGTGAATCTGCAACTGAAAAACGTCGCGGCCGTTTCCGTGCAGGCCGAGCTACCGCCTTTCGCCAAGCCGGGCCAGACGATCGACGTTACGGTGTCTTCGATCGGTAACGCCAAGAGTCTGCGGGGAGGCAGCTTGCTGATGGCTCCGTTGAAAGGGGCAGATGGCGCAGTCTATGCAATAGCACAAGGAAACGTGGTGGTCGGCGGGCTCGGTGCCGAAGCCGGTGGCTCCAAAGTCATCGTCAACGTCCCCAGCGCTGGCCGCATTCCCAACGGCGCTACCGTGGAGCGTCAAGTTCCCGACACGTTCGGCGGAGAGGGTCCCATCGTGCTGAACCTGCGACAGGCTGATTTTACGACCGCCGAGCGGCTCGTCGAAGCCGTCAACAAGGCGTTTGGTGGCGACGTCGCGCGAGCGGTGGATGCGACGTCCGTCGAGGTCCAAGGGCCGGCCGACCGCAACCAGCGCGTCAGCCTGATCGCGGTACTGGAAAACATCGAGGTCGTTCCAGCCCAAGGCACGGCCAAGATTATCGTCAATTCCCGCACCGGTACGGTGGTCATCGGCCAGAACGTGAAGGTCGGTCCGGCTGCGGTGTCGCACGGCAATCTGACGGTCACCATCACCCCGGATCCCTTCGTCAGCCAGCCGGCGCCGTTTTCGGGCGGCCGGACTGTGGCGATCCCGAATGCCAACGTGTCGGTCAACCAGGAAAAGAAACCGATGTTTCTGTTTAATCCGGGCGTTGCGCTGAACGATATCGTTCAGGCGGTCAACCAGGTCGGTGCCTCGCCCAGCGATCTGGTCGCCATCCTGGAAGCGCTGAAAGCGGCTGGCGCCCTGAAAGCCGAACTGATCGTCATCTGAACATGGCCAACGCTAACTGGAAAATCCTGTCGCTGTTGATCGTCACTTTCCTGGTCGCGCTCGGGCTGCAGGCAGGTGCCATCAAGATCATGGTCAATTTGTCGCGCCCGGCCGACGCGCCGGTCGCGGCCAGCGACAACCGGACCTCGTCCACCAAGCAGCCGGTCGCGTCCGCAGAAGCGACGGACGCGATGGCAGAACGGCGAGCGACCGTTTCCGAGGAACGGGGTGCGAGCGATCCAGCCCCGGCCGCGCGAGAACCGAAACCGACGGTTTTGGTATCCGATCCGCCGCATCTGGCCAACTTGGCGGCAAAATCCGAACCGTCTCACGACGAACCAAGCCCCGAAGCCTATCGGGCTTCGGCCGTTGTCCAACCGGCCGCCTCGCATCTGCCGCCGGCCGCTCCATCGGCCTCGGTCGAAGTGAAACCGCAACCGAACATTGCCAGTCGTGCCACCGGCGCTCAGGCGGCTGCCGCTTCGTCTTCCCCAACTCCTGCTGTCGCTTCGATCGACAAACCTGCTGCCGAGCCGGCCGAGTCGGCCGAACCGGCCAAGCCGATCATCGCGAGCAATCTTCAGGAACCTGCCTGGCTAAAGGCCCGCGATCCGAAGCATTACACCGTGCAGCTTTACAGCGGTAAAGATATCGGCACGCTCAAGGAGATTGCCGCCGTAACGCCTTCGTCCGAGCCGCAAGCCTACTATTCGACCGGCAGCCGTTCCGGCCCGTGGTATTCGTTGGTCGTCGGCGACTATCCGGATTCCGACACCGCCCGCGCCGCCGCCGCGAAGCTAACCGCCGAGTCGCCGGCGCTAAAACCCTGGATTCGTCGATTCGGCGAGATTCAGGCCAAGATGCACTAGGAAATTCCCGTGGTTACCGCAACGGACTCGGCATTTGTCTACACGGATTTCCAGGGATTGGCCAGTCTGCGGCACCAAGCCCAGCAAAATTCGCCCGATGCCGTTCGAGAAGCTGCCAAACAGTTTGAGGCGGTATTCGTGCAGATGATGCTGAAAAGCATGCGTGCTGCCAGTCCAGGCGATGGTGGAATCATGGACAACGACCAGAGCCGGCTCTACCGCGATATGTACGACCAGCAAATTGCCTTGACCATAGCCAAGCAAGGCAAACTGGGGCTTGCGGATCAGATCGCCAAACAACTGGGCGGCGCCGGCAGCGATCAAGCGTCTCGTCCGGTATCGCCCGAGATCGTCGGCGATCCGCTGGCCGCGCTGCGGCAGGTAGAGCGAATCCGATCGAGCGTGGCGATGCCCGTCGCGACGGCGTCCGTCAAATCTGGTCTCGTCGAGAACGATCGCAACCCGTATCCGGCCAGCGATGCGCCCTTCGAACCGTCCTCGCCGACGGCGTTCGTGCGGCGGATGTGGCCGCATGCCCAGGAAGCGGCTCGCCAACTGGGCGTCGCGCCCGAAGTGCTCATCGCTCAAGCGGCTCACGAAACCGGATGGGGCAAGTCGGTACCGCGCTTCGCCGATGGCCGTACCAGCCACAACCTGTTCGGCATCAAGGCCAACCGGGGTTGGGAGGGTGAACGGGTTGTCAACTCCACCCTGGAGTTCGTGAACGGCGTGCCGGTCAAACAGCGAGACGGTTTCCGGGCGTATCGTTCCTACGCCGAAAGCTTCAGCGACTACGCGAGATTTTTGCAGGTCAATCCGCGCTACGGCGAGGCGTTGAGTCTGGTCAGGGACGGATCGGCTTATCTGCGTGCCCTGCAGCGGGCCGGCTACGCCACCGATCCGAACTACGCCAAGAAAATTCAGGGGTTGATGGATGGTCCGGCGTTCGACGCAGCGTTGGGAACCCTAAAGTCGGCGCTCGTTCAGCCGATATCAAATTCGAAGGGGTAACCACCTCTCGTGCGGTTGCGCCCACGATATGCGCCGCTTTGACGGCCGGAGGATCTGATTCATGGTAGACATTTTGCGCACGGGCCTTTCGGGGCTGGTCGCTTTCCAGCGGGCTCTGGCCACCACCAGCCACAACATCGCCAACGCGAATACGCCCGGTTACAGCCGGCAGCGGGTCGAGTTGACCAATAGCCGGCCGGCTTTCGCCGGCAGTATCGGGCAACCGATATACGTCGGTACCGGCGTCAGCACACAGTCGATTAGCCGGGTCCACGACGATTTTCTGACGCAGCAAGTTCGCAACCACGGTTCGAACGTTGGCCAGTCGGAAGCCAAGAGCGCGTGGATCGATCAGTTGGACGGTATTCTCGGCGATAGCGATACCGGTTTGGCCCCGGCGCTCGGCCAGTTCTTTGGCGCCGTGCAAGATGTTGCCGACAGCCCGGCATCGACGTCGGCGCGCCAAGCTCTGCTCGGCCAAGCCGGAACGTTGGCTGCCCGTTTCCAGGAACTGGATGGCCAGATGAACACCTTGCGCGAAGGCGCCAACCAGAGCCTGCGCAACACCGTCGGCGAGATCAACAGGCTGGCGGAAAATATCGCGAAGGCGAACGGCGCCATTGCGCTGATGCAAGGCAACGGCGGCGCTTCTCCGGATTTGCTGGATCAACGAGACCAGATAGTCGCCGATCTCGCCCGGCGCGTATCGGTGAGCACGGTGGTCCAGGACGATGGCACCCTGAGCGTGTTCATCGGCAAGGGACAAACCTTGGTGTTGGGCGG
>DEHU01000129.1 GCA_002352125.1 Competibacteraceae bacterium UBA2792
CTGCTGATGAACATCGCCGCGCCGACCATCGATCTGTACACCCAGCCGCGAGTGTTCGGAGCACGGCAGGGATGAAGGCCATCGCGCGCAACATGGGTATCGCCGCCCTGATTTTGGCCGGCTTTGCCGTGGTCGGTACCGGATTGGTTGCCGTGACTTATACCAGCACCCAGGACATCATTACCGAGGCGCAGCGGGCGGCGCTGGAGGCCAGCCTGAACCAGTTGGTTCCTGCGGATCGCTACGACAACCGCGTGATCGAGGACCGGATCGAGGTCGTGGCGCCGGAATGGCTGGGAACCGATCAGCCGGTGACGGTCTATCGCGCCCGCAAAGACGGCCAGCCGGTAGCCCTGTTCGCCACGCCGACCGCGCCAGATGGCTACAGCGGGCCGATTCAGTTATTGATCGGAGTCTACGCCGACGGCACGCTGGCCGGAGTGCGGGTGCTGGCGCACAAAGAGACGCCGGGGCTGGGCGATGGCATCGACCAGAGGCGCTCGCCGTGGATTCTGGCCTTCGCCGGCAAGTCGCTGAAAAATCCTGAGCCGGACGGCTGGAAAGTCAAGAAAGACGGTGGCGCGTTCGATCAATTCACCGGTGCGACCATCACGCCGCGCGCCGTGGTCAAAGCCACCCGCAAATTTCTGGAATACGTTCAAATGCAGCGCGAGCAATTGTTTGCGCCGACGACAACCGCGAAGGGGCCACAGTCATGAGCGAAACCGGCTATCGGCAAATTCTCAAAAATGGGGTGTGGACTCAAAATACCGGTTTCGTGGCCTTGTTGGGGCTGTGTCCCTTGCTGGCGACCTCGAATTCGGTGGTGAACGGCCTGGGGTTGGGTTTGGCGACGACGTTGGTGCTGCTGATGTCGAACGTGGCGATTTCGCTGATCCGCAATCTGGTGCGGCCGGAGGTACGGATTCCGGTATTCGTCATGGTGATCGCCTGCGTGGTGACCGCCGTGGAACTGGCAATGCACGCCTTTCTGCCGGGACTTTATACCGTGCTGGGCATTTTCATTCCGCTGATCGTCACCAATTGCTGCGTGATCGGCCGCGCCGAGGCGTTCGCCTTCAAGCACGGTGTCGCCAAATCGGCGGTAGACGGCATCGCCACCGGCTTGGGGTTCATGCTGGCGCTGGTGCTGCTGGGTGCGATCCGGGAAATTCTGGGGCAGGGGACGCTGCTCGGTCAGGCGGAACTGCTGTTTGGCGAGTCGGGCAAGAGCCTGACCTTGCATTTGGTGGACAACTATCGCGGTTTCCTGCTGGCGATCCTGCCGCCGGGCGCGTTCATCGGGCTAGGCTGTCTGATTGCCATCAAAAACGTGCTCGACGCCCGCGTCAGGCGCCGGGCGGAAACTAGGCCGGCAGTGGTGTTGCGCGAGGCGGGTGTTTGAGAGACGTTTTGGTGAACCAGACCGTTGAAAAAATGCCCTCGCCTTCAGCCCCTCTCCCAGCGGAAGAGGAGAGCTCCCCGTGACGTTGCCCCGCCGCAAACTGCCGATCGGTATCCAGACCCTCTCGGAGATGATCGCCGAGGGGCACTACTATGTGGACAAGACACCGTTTGCCCACCGCCTGATCGAACAGGGCAAGTATTATTTCCTCTCCCGCCCCCGTCGTTTCGGCAAGAGTTTGTTTCTCGATACCCTGAAGGAACTGTTCGAGGGTAACGAGCCGTTGTTCAGGGATCTTTACATCCATGATCGGTGGGATTGGACGAAATCCTATCCGGTGATCCGGATCAGCTTTGCCGGCGGTGTAGTGCAAAATCGGGCCGAGTTGGACGAGAAAATCCGGGAAATCCTGGATGACCAGCAACGCCGGCTGGGATGGGTCTGCACGCATTCCAGCCTGTCGGGCCGCTTTGGTGAACTGATCCGGGGTTTGCACGAGCAATCCGGCCAGCGGGTGGTGGTGCTGGTGGACGAATACGACAAGCCCATCCTCGATAACATCGCCGATAGCGCGGTGGCGCTGACGATGCGCGACGGGTTGAGGAACCTGTATTCGGTGATCAAGGGAGTGGATGCTCACGTCCGCTTTGCCTTGCTGACCGGAGTCTCCAAGTTCAGCAAAGTCAGCCTGTTCTCGGGGCTGAACAACCTCGACGATATCACCTTGTCGCGCGACTATTCGGCGATATGCGGCTACACGGAAACCGACGTGGATACGGTTTTCGCGCCGGAATTGGCGGGGCTGGACCGGGAAGAAATTCGCCGCTGGTACAACGGCTACCGGTGGCTAGGGGAGTCGGTGTACAACCCTTTCGATCTGCTGTTGCTGTTTCGGGAGCGGGAGTTCCGTCCCTGGTGGTTCGAGACGGGCACGCCGAGCTTTCTAATCAACTTACTGGCCGAGCGCGGGTTTTTTACCCCCGATTTGGCGCGATTGCGTACCGGGCTGGAATTGCTGTCCACGTTCGACGTGGAGCGCATCGCCCCCGAGGCGCTGCTGTTTCAAGCCGGCTACCTCACCATCCATAAAGCCGAGGAGCCCATCCTGGGGCATTGGATTTACACCTTGGGCTATCCCAATCACGAGGTCGAATCCAGCCTTAACGCCAGCCTGTTGTCGGTCTATACCGACGATCCCGGCAAGAGTTTCGCGCATCGGTTGCGATTGCTGGATTTGCTCGTGACTAACGATTTCGCGAGCCTCAAGGAATTGTTCCAAGCTTTTTTCGCCAGCATCCCCCATCAGTGGTACGACAATAACCCGATTGCCCGATACGAGGGTTATTACGCCAGCGTGTTTTACAGTTATTTTGCCGCCTTGGGCCTGGTCGTTATTTTGGAAGATGCCACGAATCGGGGCCGCATCGACATGACCGTGAAGTTCAACGGCCAGATTTATCTGTTCGAGTTCAAGGTGGTGGAACTCGTGCCTGAAGGCCGGGCCTTGCAACAACTCAAGAGCAAAGGCTATGCCGACAAGTACCGGGCGGAAGGGCAGCCGATTCATCTGATCGGCGTGGAATTCTCGCGCGAAGAGCGCAATGTGGTGGGGTTTGAAACCTGTCGATTCGACGCATCTTGATCGCGCTTTGGCAAATTATTAGCAACAGAGTTTGGAAGCGTTATGAGCGAGTATAAAATTGATACAGCACAAGAATTATCTAAGTACTCCGTAAATTAAGTT
>DEHU01000024.1 GCA_002352125.1 Competibacteraceae bacterium UBA2792
CATGAACTACTCGATCTCCAACAACGCGGAGTACGGCGAGTACGTGACGGGCCCGCAGGTGATCGGCCCGGAGGCGAAGGCCGCGATGAAGGAGGCCCTGCGCAAGATCCAGCAGGGCGAGTACGCCCGGGACTTCATCCTCGAAAACCGCGCGGGGGCCCCGACGCTCACCGCGCGCCGGCGCCTGCTCGCCGAGCACGAGATCGAGCGGGTCGGCGAGAAGCTGCGCGGCATGATGCCGTGGATCAAGGCCAACCGATTGGTGGATACCAGCAAGAATTGAAGCAATCGCACGATCAGGGCGGTGCGCGAACGGAAAACGGCTCCGCGCACTGCCCTTTCTGGATCAACATCAAAATATTTTCTCGACAATGACGAGTGGCGATCTCCCGGTTCAGCGCCGGCTTGCGGTTCTGATCGACGCAGACAACGCCCAACCGGCGATTATCGAAGGGCTCATCAGAGAAATCGTCAAATATGGCATCCCCAGCGTCAAACGCATTTACGGGGATTGGACCACGCCGAACCTAGCAGGATGGAAGTCGGCTCTGTTGGACCATTCGATCCAACCCATCCAGCAATTCCGCTACACGGTCGGCAAGAATGCGACCGATAGCGCCATGATCATCGATGCAATGGATTTGTTATACACCCGCCGTTTCGAAGGTTTCTGCCTGGTTTCCAGCGATAGCGATTTTACGCGATTGGCCTCCCGCATCCGCGAGGAAGGTCTGCTGGTGTACGGCTTTGGCGAGGAAAAAACGCCGAAAGCTTTCGTGTCTGCCTGCGATAAATTCATTTTTACCAAAGTGCTTCTCCCTCAGGGCGAGGCGGAATCGGCCAACCGGAAACAAGAAACCAACCAACTCAAAGCGAACACAAAGCTCGTCAGCCTTATCCGTAGTGCCATCGAAGCGGTATCGGATGACGGTGGCTGGGCTAATCTCGGTAGTGTTGGCCATCACATTGCGCAACAATCCCCAGAATTCGATCCACGCAACTATGGATATGGCAAGCTGAGCGAACTGGTATCGGCTATCGGGCTTTTCGATATCGAAGAACGCCTCCATGGTAGCAGCCGGGCAAAAGGTATTTACATTCGCGACAAACGCAAAAAATAGCGCGCCTCATGATCGATTCAAGCTCAAAACAAAACAGCGAAAACATCGTCTTGTCGCATGGCTCCAAGCAACTGATCCGAGCCGGTTGCCTCACCTTCTAAGGCCAATCTCGATGATTAGCGAATCTTCCTTAGAACCCCGCCGCCCGCGCGGCGTTTATCTACTCCCCAACTTGTTCACCACCGCCGCACTGTTCTGCGGTTTCTACGCCATCATCGCCGCGTTACAAAATCGTTTCGAACCAGCCGCCGTGGCAGTATTCATAGCGATGGTGCTGGACGGTTTGGATGGCCGGGTCGCCCGGCTCACCCATACCGAAAGCGAATTCGGCGCCCAGTACGACAGCATGGCCGATCTGGTGTCGTTCGGTCTCGCGCCGGCTCTGATCATGTACGAATGGGCATTGGGCTCCATGGCCAGCATGGGGCCGTTTCTATCCAAGCTCGGCTGGCTGGCCGCCTTTTTCTACACGGTGATGGCCGCGCTGCGGCTAGCCCGTTTCAACGTGCAACTCGGCAGCACCGACAAGCGCTATTTCGTCGGCTTACCTAGTCCTTCGGCCGCGGCCATCGTGACCGGATTCGTCTGGTTCGGCACCGATTTGGGGTTGACCGGCCCGCAATTGCTCTGGCCAGCGCTAGTGGTCACTGTCGGCGCCGGCGCACTGATGTTCAGCAAAATTCTCTACTTCAGCTTCAAGCAGGTGAATTTGCGCGGCCGGGTTCCGTTCGCCTCCGTTTTGCTGGTGGTGCTCACGCTGGTTGTCATCTCGACCGATCCGCCCAAGGTGCTATTCACCGGTTTCCTGTTGTACGGCCTGTCCGGACCGTTGATGTATCTGGCGCGCTTGCGCCAGCGCGCCCGTCGCCGCAACCAAGGCACCGCGGATGTCTCCGACACCAAATCCGCCCGCGACCGCGACGGTCCACCCCCTTCTCCTTGAGCGGCCCGCAACGGTCCGGCCAAAGCCAGAGCCGGTGACAAACCGCTTAAAATCCCCATAATTGAGACTATGATCCGCCGGCCTTTCACCGCCGCCGGCGCGTCGGGCGAACCCCACTGGAGCGTGCCGCGATGAACAAACTCGTTATCTTCGACACCACCTTGCGCGACGGCGAGCAAAGCCCCGGCGCGTCCATGACCAAGGACGAGAAGGTCCGCATCGCCAAGATGCTGGAACGGATGCGGGTCGATGTTATCGAAGCCGGTTTCCCCATCGCCAGCCCCGGCGATTTCGAAGCGGTGCGGGCGGTGGCGCGGGCGGTCAAGGACAGCGTGGTCTGCGGGCTGGCNNGCCGCCGACGCCGACATCGACCGGGCCGGCGAGGCGCTGAAGGAAGCAGCGGCCTGCCGCATCCACACCTTCATCGCCACCTCGCCGATCCACATGAAGATGAAGCTGCGGCTGGAGCCGGACCGGGTCTTGGAGCGGGCGGTCGAGGCCGTGCGCCGCGCCCGCCGCTGGACCGATGACGTGGAATTTTCCGCCGAAGACGCCGGCCGCTCGGAACTGGATTTCCTGTGNNACCATCAACATTCCCGACACGGTCGGCTACAACCTGCCCGACCAGTTCGCCCATACCATTCGCAGCCTAATCGAACGGGTGCCGAACGCCGATAAAGCCATTTTCTCGGTGCATTGCCACAACGACCTCGGCTTGGCGGTGGCCAACTCGCTGGCGGCGGTGCTGGCCGGGGCACGGCAGGTGGAATGCACCATCAACGGCCTGGGCGAGCGGGCTGGCAACGCCTCGCTGGAAGAAATCGTAATGACGGTGCGCACTCGCCGCGACGTGTTCCACCTCGACACCGGCATCGACACCACCCAGATCGT
>DEHU01000010.1 GCA_002352125.1 Competibacteraceae bacterium UBA2792
GATGCCCATGTCGTTGATCATGCCGATGATGTCTTCGATCTGCTCCGGATCGACAATATCATCGGGTAAATGGTCATTCACCTCGGCATAAGTCAGAAATCCCTTTTCCTTGCCGCGGGCGATCAACTTCTTCAATTGCGATTGTTGCTGCTCGCTCATGACCTGTTCACGTAGTACTGAAGTAGAGAAAAATCCAAATTTTTAATCATATCACAAAATACTGTACTTTTCAGATGTGAAGTGAATAAAATTAGACCTTTTTTGCTTTTCCCAAGTTCCATACAGCTTCGCGTTCTTCGGCGCTGAGTGCCCTTGGCGAACCGCGCTGCAACAGCATTTCCGGCAAGTGTTCCCGCAAATTGTCGCGGTACCCCAAGGAGCCGAGAATGTCATCGAACTCCCTTTCAAACTGATAGTTTTGCTCTGGGACTTCAAGCTGCCAAGCGGCAAGCTGTTCCAGGATCGCACCTTCGGGTGTGCCCCGATAGCGCTCCAGCAGCGCCGCAGTAGTCAGGTTGGGGTTGGTGCGCAGGATAGCGATCATATCCGCCAGCAACTTTACTCCTAACTTGCCTTCCTCCCGGAACACGAGCTGGCTTTCGGACACCTCTTGCGCTAATTCCGGCTTATACAACAGCAAAGCGATAGCTTTACGCAACGGAGTCCGGGTCAGGCGCAGATTGCGGTCAGCCGGATTGGTAGCTGTCGATGGGGGAGGCCGCAGCCGGGTGCTGAGCAACTGGGCTTCGTGCCGCAGCCGTTCTTCCATGAGATCGCGAAAATGTCCATCGGGCAGTTTTTCCAGCAGCGGCCGGGCCAGTTCGGCCAAACGGGCGCGACCGGCCAGCGTGTTGGGATCGGCTTGAGCGCGCAGTTCGGCAAACAGATACTCCGCCAGCGGGGTAACTTGCTCCAGCCGTTGCTCGAACGCCGTTCGGCCTTCGCCGCGAACCAGGGTATCCGGATCTTCGCCTTCGGGCAGAAACAGAAAGCCGACTTGGCGGCCGTCGCGCAGGAACGGTAGCGTCGCGTCCAAAGCTCGCCACGCCGCCGCCCGTCCGGCCCGGTCGCCATCGAAGCAGAATATCAAATCGTTGACCGCCCGAAACAATCGCTCGACGTGTTCGGTGGTGGTGGCGGTGCCCAGCGTTGCGACCGCGTACGAAATGTCGTGCTGGGCCAGTGCGACTACGTCCATGTAACCTTCGACCACCAACAGTCGCCGCAATTGCTGGTTGTGGGTGCGCGCCTCGTAAAGACCGTAGAGTTCGGAACCTTTGTGGAACAGCGGCGTTTCCGGGGAATTGAGATATTTTGGCGCGGTATCGCCGTCCAGTGCCCGGCCACCGAAGGCGATCACCCGGCCGCGACGGTCGCGAATCGGAAAGATGATACGGTCGCGGAAGCGGTCGCGCGGTCGGCCTTGCTCGTCGCGGCCGATCAAACCGGCGGCAACGAGGTCTTCGGCAGTGGCACCGGCCTCGCATAGCGCCTTACCGAGATTTTCCCAGCCCGGAGGCGCGTAGCCGATGCCGAAAGCGTTGGCGATCTGGCCGGTCAGACCACGCTGGCGCAGATAATCGACCGCCCGCTGCCGGAGGGGATGTTCGCGCAATTGCTGGCGAAAAAAATGGTCGGCTCGGGCGATCCACTCCAGCGATGGCTTGCTGAAAGCGGCACTTTGGCCGGCAGGGGTTTGGGGTAAATCCAATCCGGCCAGCCGGGCCAGTTCCTCGACGGCGTCGGGAAACTCCAAGCGTTCGTAAGCCATCAAAAAACCGATAGCGTTGCCGTGGACGCCGCAGCCGAAACAGTGGTAGAACTGCTTGCGCGGGCTGACTGAGAAAGACGGCGTTTTTTCGGCGTGAAACGGACAGCAAGCCACGAACTCGCGACCCGCGCGACGCAGCGGTACGCGGGCGTTGACGATTTCGACGAGATCCACCCGGCCGAGCAACTGATCGAGGAACTCTTGAGGTATGCGGCCAGCCATAGCCCAAAAGCCTAGCGGATAAATGCCCGACCGTCAGTGGCCGGTCACGACGAGGCAGAGACGGGCGGGGATGTTAAGGCGTTGGACGCGGCGGTTTGGCTCAACCGGCGAAACGGGTTTTAACCCGGGCGCTGACTGTTGCCATATCAACCCGGCCCTGTGCTTGATCTTTGATCAGAGCCATCACCTTGCCCATGTCGCGCACGGAGTGGGCGCCGGTTACGGCGATGGCGTTGTCGACCAGGGCATCGATGTCGGTGTCGCCGAGCGGTGCCGGCAAATAGGACTGGATCAACTCGATCTCGAAGGTTTCTTGAGCGGCGAGATCGTCCCGGCCGGCGCTTTGGAACTGGGCCAGCGATTCACGGCGCTGTTTGATCATTTTTTCCAGTACGCCAAGTACTTGGCTGTCGTTTAATTCGATGCGTTCGTCTACCTCTCGCTGCTTGACGGCGGCCAAGATCAGGCGGATCGCGCCGAGACGCCCCTTGTCCTTGGCGCGCATGGCGGTTTTCATGTCATCCTGAATGCGATCTTTGAGGGACATAACGGAGCATTTGCCGGCGGGGGTAAGAGAAGAGATTGATTTCTCAGAACATGCGGGTGCGGCGAGCGACTTCGCGGGAAAGCTTTTTCAGATGGCGCTTGACGGCGGCGGCCCGCTTACGTTTGCGTTCCTGGGTGGGTTTCTCGTAAAACTCCCGACGGCGGACTTCGGATAGTACGCCGGCTTTTTCGCAGGAACGCTTGAAGCGGCGCAGGGCCACGTCAAACGGCTCATTCTCTTTGACTTTCACGGAAGGCATTAANNCAAATGCAAAACCAGGAAGCGGCATGTTGATTTTGGGTATCGAGACCTCCTGCGACGAAACCGGCGTAGCGCTTTACGATAACGAGCGCGGCTTGCTGGCTCATGCGCTGCACAGCCAGATCGCGCTGCACGCCGA
>DEHU01000260.1 GCA_002352125.1 Competibacteraceae bacterium UBA2792
GAACAAATCGTTCGCGGCTTTCAAAAACGCATCGTCGAAGGGAACCGGCTGAACCGGAGGAGCGGCTGGAGTCGATGCCTGCTTCTGGTCGGCAGAAGGCGCAGCGCATCCTCCCAAGCACGCTACCAGCACCAGAACAAACCAGTTTCGCATCAGTCCGGAACTACCCATTTCAAGAATCTTCATGGCTTGCATGCCTCCTGTTCGGCGATTGACAAAGGTTCTCCAAGTTGTGCTTTGAGCAGCACTTCTCTGCAGCCTGACTTCGGTGCCTTTTGGCGAGGCTGGCCCGCGAATTCTGGCGCGGGTTTGGATTGTCTCACTGGCTGCGCCATCTCGGGTTTCGATACCGCATTGGCCGACGTCTTTGGTGCTGGCATCTTTTCGGGAGGAGCCGCTATCGCTGCCCGACGCTTAGCCTCTTCGGCTGCCCGACGCTTGGCGTCTTCGGCCGCCTGGCGCTTAGCCTCTTCGGCTGCCCGACGCTTGGCCTCTTCGGCCGCCTGGCGCTTAGCTTCTTCGGCTGCCCGGCGCTTGGCGTCTTCGGCGGCTTGCTGGCGGGCTTCGTTCTCGATTTTCTGTTGCGCTTCGCTGGATACCTGTTCCCGTTTGGCCCGTAAAGCCTGATTCAGGCTGGCGAGTTGCGGATGGCCGGATTCGAGTTGGCCTAGTTGTGCCAGATATTCCTCGGCAAGCTGGAAATCCGCTTGGTCGATAGCAGCTTTGGCCCAATCGGCATACCGATCAGCAAGTTGCTCCAATTTGGCGCGTGCCTCGCCGTTGTCGGGCGCCAAAACGGTTATCCGATTGTAACACGCCACCACTTCGCCACCCTTTCTGGAGGACAGGCGGTCAAGCGGAAACCGGGTAGCGCAATCTCGCAACAGCTCGGCAACGCGGCTGCTGGCTTGCATCGCCGCCTTCACCCGATCGCGCAAGGCGAGCAATTCCGGTTGGTCAGCAACCAAACTTAACCCTTCCTCGATTCGCTTCAAGCTCTCGTCCAACTCGCCTCGCTGCTGCAATTCGCGCGCTTGAATCAGCAGTTGCGCGATACGCTGCCGCTGTTCGAGCCGGCCCCGAATCACTTCACGCAAAGTCGATAATTCGGGATGGCCGGGAACGAGCCGCAATCCCTCTTCGATCAATTCCAAACCACCCTCGGCATCGCCTCCTTGCCAGCGTGCGTGCGCCTCGGTCAAAAGCTGGCCGGCCCGTTGCCGCCGTTGCTGGAACTGAGCCTGCAACGCATCGCGCAACGTTCCCAAACCGCCGTGATCGGGAACGCGCTGCAAACCTTCCTCGACCAGTTGCAGGCTGCGATCCAATCCGCCATCGCGATAGTACCGCTGGGCTTGCTCCAACAAACGAGCAGCTTCCCGATAGCGTTCGACCCGCTCGCGCAACGCCGACAACCGGGCGTCGCTCGGCGAAACGTTAAGACCCAGTTTGATCAATTCCAGGCTTTGTTCGAATTCGTTTTTCTGGAAGTGTTTGACGGCCAATTGCTCGTAATTGGCGGCAATCGCGGAACGATTTTCCGGTATGGGCGGCAATCCGATGACGCCGATCTCGGGATCGGTTTGCGTCAATCGCCGAAACAGAGTCGAATATATCGTGCTGCCGACGGCCAGAATCGATAGCGACAAACCTCCCGCTAACAAGATTTTTTTCGGGCTAGAAGAATTTTTAAACGCTTGAAAGATTCGCGTCGTATCGCGTACGGAATAAAGCGACAGCCGGGTCCTAGGATGGTCGAGCGCGCGAACGAATTCCTCGGCGCTCTCGAAGCGGTCGGCTGGATCTTTGGCCAGCAGTTTTTGCAACACGGGCTGAAGATGGCCGAATCCCGCCGGCAATTGCGGAACCGGCTGCGAGCAATGCATCATGGCGATGCTGATGACATCGTCCGCTCGATACGGCGGCTGCCTGGCCAGCATTTCGTAAAAAACGATGCCGAGGCTGTACAGATCGGAGCGATTGTCCAGTTTCCTGCCGGTAATTTGTTCCGGACTCATGTAAACGGGACTGCCGATGGCGAGTCCGGGCGCAGTTAACTGGGTGTCATCGGCATCGACCACTTTAGCGATGCCGAAATCGCTGAGCACCGGCGTACCGTCTTGACGAAACAGAATGTTTTGCGGCTTGATGTCGCGATGAATGACACCGCGACCGTGGGCATAAGCCAGTGCTCCCGCCATCGACCTAATGATGTCCAAAGCGCGTTCCAGGCTTAATCCTTGCTCGATTTGTTGCGCCAGCGTCCCTTCGGGCAGAAACTCCATGGAAAAGTAGTAATCAGAACCGCACGAACCGAAATCGTAAACCGTGATGATTTGGGGATGCTGGAATTGGGCAATAATGCGCCCTTCCTTCAGAAATCGTTCGGTAAAAGTCTCGTCTCTGACCGAGGCCGGCTGCATGACTTTCAGAGCGACTTGGCGGTCGAGCGATTCCTGAACGGCAAGATAAACGGTCGCCATACCGCCCCTGCCGATCTTGCGTAAAATCGTATAGCCTGGAATTTCCATAACTATCGTGATGGCCTCGCCGTTTTAACCACCTGCGTTATCCTAAATTTTAACACTCTATTCTCGCGTGGCCGGGGCGGCCGCCGGGCTGGGAGTTCGTCGCTGCCGGTGATATCTTCGACACCAATCCTGTCCATCAAGCCCGCCGGCGAGGACGCCCTACCAATAACCAGGCCCACGCCAAGAACTGCCCCGCCAGCGCCAATCCGAAAGCCAATCGATATCCCGTCTCCGCGTAACCGCCACCAGCCGCCGGCCAGCGGTCAATGATCGCGCCCATACCCCACTGGCCAGCGAAAGCCAGCACGAACACCAGCAAGTTCAGCGCGGTGTTCGCCCGCGCCGACAGGGCCGGCGGAAAAATTTGCGACAGAATCGCGTAATTCAACATCCCGCTGGTACCGAAAAATCCAAACAAAATCCACAACGGCAACGGTGGCCCCACCTTGGACAGCAACGCCAGTTGCACGAGCATAAACAACGCCATGCCGCCCGCCGCCGCCATCGCCGGCGGAATGCCTCGTCGCGATAAACGGTAAGCTAGCTGTCCCATGCTGATGAATCCTCCCACCATGGCCGCCGCGATCCAAAACAAATAATCGGCGGCTACCGTCTTGTCCAATCCGGTCACGTCGCGCAACCACGGCCCCGCCCACAACCCCTGAATCGCCAAAAACGACGACTGCGATAACACGCTACTCGGCGCGATCCACCAAAATGTCCGGCTGCGAAAAACGTCGGCTACGCCCCGCAACTGCAACCGCCAGTCGCCCGCCGCCGCGCCAGCGCCGCGTTCCGGTACCGCTCGCAACAAGATGAACGCGACCACCATGCTTGACCCCGCCAGCCCGGCAAACAGCCCACGCCAATGAATCCATTGCAGTACGGCTTCGATCGGCGCAGTAGCCGCCAACGCTCCCAGACCACCGGCCGCTAACACCCAGCCGTTGACCACAGGCAACCGCTCGGCCGGAAACCACAGCACGAACGCTTTGAAACTGGCCATCAAGCAGGCCGACACACCCAAACCGATCAACCCTCGGCCTATCACCAATTCTGCCGGGTTGCCGCTCACCGCGAACAGGCTGGCCCCGGCCGTCGCAAACAGCAGCAAGACCGCCTCCACCCGACGCGGCCCAAACCGATCCAGCAACACGCCCAACGGTAGTTGGAACGCAGCGAAAGTCAGAAAATAAGCGCTGGTCAACAACCCCAGGTCGGTGGCATCCAACCGCAGCTCCGCCACCAGATAAGGCGAAAGCACCGCGTTGATGGTGCGGTATAGATAAGACAAGAAATAACCGGCAGCAAACGGCAAGAAAATCCGCAATACGATCGCCGACGAAGAAAGTGATACCGCATCGGTCATCGGTCCGCAACCGCGCGGCGCGTCAATAGATATGCTTTCTCCAGCAACCACGTCAGGCCGCGCTCCCGCCAACGCGATTCTTCCGATAGCGCATCGCGCGTATAGAGCAACTCGACCTCGCGAGTCGGCCCATACAACTCCTGCACTTCCGCCTCGCCGACTGCGAACGGCGGTCCTGCCAACAGCGCCTGGTCGTATTCCAGCGTCACCAGCAACGTCCCGATTCCATCTGGCAGAATCGTCTCCAACTTGCGCGCGTAGCGCCCGCGCATCGCTGGTGGCAATGCGATCAGCGAAGCACGGTCGTAAACGCCGGCAACATCGGCGAGATGGCGCGGCTCCAAATCAAAAAAATCGCCCAGCAAAACGCGGATTTCGTCTTGTTCCCACACGTCGAAAGCCTCCTCCCGCCGGCGATGCGGCTGCAAACCGTTTTCTCGAAAGAAGGCTTCGACCGCGACCGGGCTGATTTCCACTCCGGTCACGGGATGACCTTCGCCCGCCAGCCACAGCAAATCCCGGCTTTTGCCGCACAGCGGAACGAACACCCGCTGGCCGGGAAGCAGCTCCAGCCGGTTCCAGAACCGCTGAAGATGAAGATTGATTTCCTGTTGGTGAAAGCCGATCTCGGCCCGCTCCCACCGTTCGTGCCAGAAACCCGGTTCCATGCTATCACCTCGCGTTTAGATCGAAGAAATGATCGCGAAGACGCCAGCCTCGCCACCGCCAATCCGCGTCCGCCGCCGCCAACGCACCGCTCCAACCGAACTCCAACGGCAGATTCAACACGCTCCATTGCCGTTGTGTCGCATCGTGCAGGCACGCCCGGCCGTCCGGGTGCGCATCGTCTCCAAAACAGACCTCCAAGTTTTGCAAGCCGCTGGCCAAGCCACCACCCAACGCCTTGGCGATGGCTTCCTTGCGCGTCCAGCAGGAGAAAAACGCTTCCCGTTCCCGCCCTGGTGGCAACATTCGGAACAAGGCTCGTTCGCATGGCGTGCAAACGCGGTCGAGAATGGCGGCAAAACTTGCGGTTCGATCGAGGCGTTCCAAATCGACGCCCACCTCTTGATACGCGATCGCGTACAATGCCCCGTCGCCGCTGTGTGACAGATTGAAATGCAGCCCCGCTTCCGCTTCTATCCCGGCCAGGGCCGGCTTGCCGTGCGATCCCTGTTCGAAGCGCAAACTCGTTGCCGGTCTGCCCAGATACGCGCCCAACAATTGGCGCAACAAACCCCGCCCAGCAACGAAGCGGTCCCGATGCTCTGGAAAACGAAACCGCGCCGCTCGCTCCCGTTCGTCCGCCGACAGCGTTGCCGCCAGATCCGTCAGGGACCTCGACGGCCGATCCAAACCGGTCAGCCATACGTGAATTTCGCCGACGGCTAACGCCCGCCCCCACTCATTTGGGGAGGCAACCGGCCAAGTTGACGCAATCATCCTATCGTTCATCGTGGTCGCGCGGTTACAGTGAGCATCAGTTCGGCAATCGATCACGAGGGAAGCACGTCATGAACCACGCCATCGAAATCAAGGTGCGAGGTTATCATCTCGACCTGTACCGCCACGTCAACAACGCCCGTTATTTAGAGTTTTTGGAGGAGGCTCGCTGGAGTTTTCTGGAAAGCAAGGGCAACTTGGATTACCTGCAAGAAAAGGGCTACAGCTTTGCCCTGGTCAACATTAACATCAACTACCGCCGCGCCGCATACATGGGCGAGGTCTTGCAAATCGTGACATCGGTCAAATCCATCGGCACCCGCAGTTGCGTCATGCACCAGCTCGTCACGCTCAAGGGTAGCGATACCCTCGTCGCCGATGCCGACATCACATTCGTCATCGTCGATACCCGAACTGAAAAGGCGGCGCTGCTGGAAGGCGAGTTGCGGGCGGCGTTGGAACGAATGGCGAATTAGCCGCTGTAAGAGGCCGTTTACCGGACCTCCCAGCGCCAAGCGTGTTCGACGATCATGGTCAAGTCAGCATAACGCGGCTCCCAGCCCAGTTCCGTCCGCGCCCGCCGCGAATCGGCCACTAGTCGCGCTGGATCGCCTGGCCGGCGTTCGCCATGCACCACCGAAAAATTGCGGCCGGTCACCGCGCGGGCCGCGTCGATCACTTCCTGCACCGAAAAGCCGTTACCGTTGCCCAAATTGTAAGCGGTGCTGCCGCCGCCATCCCACAACCGCTGTAGCGCCAGCCAGTGCGCTTCGCACAGGTCGGTTACGTGGATGTAGTCGCGGATGCAAGTACCATCCGGCGTATCGTAGTCGGTACCGAACACGGTGACGTGCGGCCGGCGACCGGAGGCCGCCTGAAGCACCAGCGGAATCAGGTGCGTCTCTGGATCATGACATTCGCCCAATTCGCCTTCGGGATCAGCACCAGCGGCGTTAAAATAACGCAAACTAACTGCTTTCAATCCATACGCTATATCGTAATCCTGCAACATTTGTTCGACCATCCATTTGCCGCGTCCGTAGGGATTGATGGGGTTCTTGGGATGGTCTTCGTCGATCGGGATGCGGATCGGTTCGCCAAAAATGGCTGCGGTCGAAGAAAAAATGAAACAACGCGTTCGATGCGAAACCATGGCATCCAGCAGATGCTGGGTCTTGAATACGTTGTTGCGATAATATTTGGCCGGTTCCTGCACCGATTCGCCGACCTGAATGTGGGACGCGAAATGCATGACGCCGTCGAACCGGTTGGCTCCAAACAAATCGTCCAACACGTCCAGCTCGCCCAGATCGCCCAGCACGAACCGTCCGCCCACGACTGCATCCCGGCGACCAGCAGACAGATTGTCCAACACGGTCACCTCGCAACCGCGCCGGCAAAGCAATTTGACCATGTGGGAACCGATGTAGCCCGCTCCACCCACTACGAGTACGTGCATGATGGGAATTTTCCTTCATTTTCCGGCGCCGTGGTGCGGAAACGGCGGTTATCGATCACGCTCCGCCGCAACGACAGCTTCGCTCCCAAAAAACGACGAACCAGACATCCAAATCAGGCGATGAACGATCCTTTAATTGTTTAATTGGCCATGCAGACGCAAAAACCGTTCCATCAACTGCTCGATTTCGGCTTCCAACGCGCTGCGTTCCTGCTCCGTCTGGCGCTCCCGAGCCGCCATTTTTTCTTCGAGGCTCCGGCGTACCCGGTGCGCTTGCTCCAACTGCTGAAGCAAGCTTTGTCTTTCCTGCTGCCAGCGCTCGGATCCAGATGAATCCGGGCTTGTCGGCTTTTGTGCCGTCTGCAATTCGGCCTGCAACCGCTCCAATTGTTCCTGCAAAGCCTTGCGCTCCGTTTCCCAGGCCGCGCCACGCCGGGTTTGTTCCGCAATCGTTTCCGTTCTCAGCCGCTCTATCTCCAGCACATCGTCCGGTGACAAACTTTGGCCGGCGCGCGCCTCGTAAAGCGTCAGGCCGTCTTCCAAAGTATTGAGCTGAATCTGCATGGCCAATCGCTCGCCCTCCCACGCTTCTTGCTGCTGCTCCATCCGGGATTCCAAAAGCGTTTTATCCCGCTGCAATACTCGCATCTGATCTTCAATCTGAGTATTCTGCAACAGTAAACTCTGTATTTGCCGGTCCCACTCCACGCGTTCCTGGGCCAATTGTTTTTGCAGCGCTACTCTTTCTTGTTCCGTGCGCGCAATCGAGTCGCGCAATCGTGCGGTTTCCTGCAGGTGGTTTTGTTGTTCCCGCTCGTGCCGGGCTTTCAATTCGACATGCTGCTGCTCCAGATTGGCACGGCGGTTACCTACCTCGGTCAGATCGCTTTCGAGCCGTTTCTGCTGCAAAAGCAACGTTTGGCGCGTCTGATAGGCGGACGACTGCTGGTTGAGTATGGCGCTTTGCAGCTCGTTGTTCTTCGCCTGCTCGTCCGTCAGTTCCGACCGGATCTGCGCATAAGCGCGCCGCAAGGATCGATAAGGCAGCAAAAAGATAACGATGCCACCCATCAATCCGGCAATCATTCCGATAACCAGATATATGATGTCCGTCATGGTTCAGGAGTCCAGATTCATTCGGCTTTCTATACCGGGGGCTTGCCCCGCATCAGGCCGCGACGGTCCTCACCGCAACAAATAGACCAGTACCGCCGCTCCGACACCGACCGCCGCCGCCCAACCCGCCACTCGATAAATACGACGCTGCAAATCGCGTTTAGCGACTATCCAAAGTTGATGGAATGTCTGTTCGACCACCTCCGCTGTGCTTTTTTCTCCGGTATTAGCGGCCTCGGCTTCGGCGATCGCCTGCAACGCCACGTCCCGCGCGGCCTGGAGCGCGGCCTCGCGGGCAGTCTCTTCCGCTTTATGGGTCGCCTCGGTAAAACGCGTGCTCAGTTGGCGCACCAACCGCTCGGAGAGTTCGTGTAACTGGCTCTGGCAAATTTGGTTCGCCACTTCGCTTGCCCGCTTCTCGGCTTCGGCCTGTCCTTCGCGCCGAAACGCCTGAAGCCGCTCGTCCAGCAGAGGAGTCAACCGGGTTTGCACCGCAGCCTCGACCGCTGCATGGGCGTCGTGCGGATCCGGTGGCGGCGGTTGCCATTTTGCAAACTGCGCCTCGCATGCTTGGATCGCGATCCGGCCGCACAGCTCTTCCTGACCCGTTCCGAGATCTCGCCGCAGCTTAGCGATCACGTCGTTGATCAGCGGCA
>DEHU01000133.1 GCA_002352125.1 Competibacteraceae bacterium UBA2792
GCCGTCGCTTGCTCGTTCGCTGCTACCAGCACGTTGCCTTGGGGGTTGCTGAATTCCACCACGCCTTCGAGCACGGCGAGTCGCGCTAGATCACCCGGATCCACGGCGAGGCCGAACTCCGTGCCGCGAATGGTGGCGGTCGCCGGCACGGTCTGCACTTCCAGCGGTTCACCGACGCTGCGCACCCACATTTCGCCGCCCAAGAAGCGCAAGATGGTATGCGCCAACCCGCTCGAAGCGGGCGAAACGCCCCCTGAGGGTGGGGTGACGGCTTTCAGTTCCAGTTGGCTGCCGGCGTTCAGCTTGAGCTGCGAACCGTTCTCCAACTGGATCGCGATCCGGCTGTCTGCACCCGCCCGCACCACTTCGCCGGCCGCTAGCTTCTCGCCTGCGCCGACCGCTTGCCAACGATCTTCCCGCAGCACTTCGGCCACGCCCAGCACGCTCACGATTTCGCCCGCTTCTTGCGCCAGCGCGGAACCAACCCCGAGCAGCAACACCCACATCACCAGCCACATCCACCAACCCGAACACGAATCGTCGCCTGATCGATGATATTGAAAAAATATAAATTTATTCAACGTCCTAACACGATCAATACGATATTCGTTCACTTTGTTTGTCCCCCCAAGAGAGCGAAGATCATCGGCAATATGCCAGATCGACGCAAAATTTTTGTGATGCGATGAGCTCTAATGTAACTAAATAGATAATTATTTACCTATTATCAACTTATAAAATGTATAGCTTACCGGACCAGAGAAACAACCGAGGAAACTTGTCAAAATTAGGCTTTCAAAGCCAAAGTCACAAAAAAGAACAGAATATTGGCGTTTTTGATGTTTCAGAATGAAACTACTTCAACATCGATCGTTTCATCATCAAACATCTCTGCCATGCTTGCAGCAACCGAACCGCTCGACCAATTCGGCGTGCTGAGGATGCTGGCGAATCAGCGCAACCTGATCGGCCAGCTCGAAATCGGCGAAATCGAAACCGGGCGCCACGGTGCAACCGACCAAACTGAAACCGGTGGGATCGTCCACGGTCGCCCCAAACCAACAACCGGCGGAGATCGAAAGTTGAAACTGCTGACCGAGAGTTGGATCGCTACCCAACGACCGGGCCGCATATTGGCCTTCGCCATCCAGAACGTGAACGGTCAACGGCGAGCCGGTATAAAAATGCCAGAGCTCATCGGATTTCAGCCGGTGCAAGCGGGACCGCTGGCCGCTTTTGAGCAGATAATAAATCGCGGTCGCCGCCGGGCGCGGTCCCGCCCGATCCGGCAAAAGCAGCGTCAACCCGGCGGTGTAACTGCGCCGGAAATAGCCCCCTTCGGGATGCGGTTCGAGTTGTAGGCGAGCGATCCAATCCTCGGCGGTCATGTCGCGCTACCTCCACATATCGGGCAAGCCGGATCGCGCCGCGCCTTCATCGTCCGCCACTCCATGCGGGCAGCGTCCAGCAGCAGCAAGCGGCCGCCCAGCGTTTCGCCAAGTCCGGTCAACACCTTGATCGCCTCCACCGCCTGAATGCTGCCGATGATCCCGACCACTGGCGCGAGCACGCCGGTCTGGGCGCAGGTTTCGGGAGGCATTGCGGCATCGCGGTACAAGCAGCGGTAACAGGCGCCCTCCCCATCCGGCCGCCAAACCAATACCTGCCCTTCCAGCCGGATCGCCGCTCCGGATACCAGTGGCACCTTGGCCCGGACGCACGCAGCGTTGATCGCTAGCCGGGTCGGCAGGTTGTCGCTGGCGTCCACCACTACATCGGCCTGCTGGACTCGCTCCAGCAATTCGGCATCGTCCAGCACTTTCGGGACGGTGGCGATTTCGACCAACGGATTCAGCGCCAACAGCGTATCGCGGGCCGATTCGACCTTGGGCCGGCCGATATCCGCCGTGCGGTGGACGATCTGCCGTTGCAAGTTGGAGAGGTCTACCTTATCGAAATCCACCAGCGTCAACCGCCCCACGCCAGCCGCCGCCAGATACATCGCCACCGCCGAACCCAACCCGCCCAGCCCGACGATCAAGGCACGGGAGCGGCGCAACCGCTCTTGACCTTCGATATCGAATTCCGGCAACAGAATTTGCCGGCTATAGCGCAACAGTTCTTCGTCGGTCATCACGGCTCCAATCGATGAGGGAACGCCTGCGATTGTAGAGAGGTGAATCGCATGCTCGCACCCTCGTCCGCCCCGGCAAGCTGATAAACTTGGCCCACTATGCTGACCCTGCGCCAACTCTCTCTGCAACGCGGCGGCAAGCCGCTGTTCGAAAACGTGTCGCTGACGGTTTATCCCGGCTGGAAAGTCGGGGTGATCGGTGCCAACGGCAGCGGCAAATCCAGCCTGTTCGCCTTGCTGCGCGACGAATTGCACCCCGATATCGGCGATCTCGACCTGCCGCCGCGCTGGACCGTCGCCCACGTCGCGCAAGAAACCCCGGCCTTGCCGGCTCCGGCGCTGGAGTTCGTGTTGGACGGCGACGCCGAGCTGCGCCAGATCGAGCGCGATTTGCAAGCGGCCGAAGCCGCTCACGACGGGGCGCGGCAAGCCGAGCTGCACGCCCATTTCGATGCCATCGACGGTTACAGTGCCCGCGCTCGCGCCGGCAAGCTCATGAGTGGCCTGGGCTTCGCCACCGATCAACTGGAACGGCCGGTCGCGGAATTTTCCGGCGGCTGGCGGGTGCGGCTGAATCTGGCGCGNNGCGCTGATGTGCCGCTCCGATCTGCTGCTACTGGACGAGCCGACCAACCATCTCGACCTCGACGCCGTGCTGTGGCTGGAGCAATGGTTGCGCAGCTATCCGGGCACGCTGCTGCTGATTTCTCACGACCGCGACGTGCTGGACAACGTGGCCGACCACATCGCCCACATCGACCAATGCCGTATCACGCTTTACCCCGGCCACTACACCGCGTTCGAGGAACAGCGTGCCGCCCGGCTGGCCCTGCAACAAGCGGCCTACGAAAAGCAGCAACGGGAAATCGCCCATCTGGAAAGTTTCATCGCTCGCTTCCGCGCCAAGGCCACCAAGGCTAGACAAGCCCAGAGCCGCATCAAGGCGCTGGAGCGGATGGAGCGCATCGCCGCCGCCCACGTCGATTCGCCGTTCGAATTTGGTTTCGCCGCGCCGGAGCGGCTGCCTAACCCGTTGCTGGCGGTCGAAAAAGTTGCCGCTGGCTACGGCGAGCGGCGGGTGCTGGATCGGGTGAATCTGGTCATCGGCCCCGGTACCCGGCTCGGCTTGCTGGGGCCAAACGGCGCCGGCAAATCCACGCTCATCAAACTGCTGGCGGGAATGCTGCGGCCGCTGGCCGGACGAATCGAAACCGGGCAAGGCTTGGCCATCGGTTATTTCGCCCAGCATCAGTTGGAGCAGTTGCGGCCGGACTGGAGCGCGCTGCGGCATTTGCAACAATTGGACGAGCGCACCAGCGAACAGGAGTTGCGCAATTTTATCGGCGGTTTCGGTTTCCACGGCGACCGGGCACTGGAGCCGGTGGCGCCGTTTTCCGGCGGCGAAAAAGCGCGGCTGGCGCTGGCGCTGCTGGTCTGGCAACGGCCGAACCTGTTGCTGCTGGACGAGCCGACCAACCATCTCGATCTGGACATGCGCCACGCGCTGACGCTGGCCTTGCAGGATTATCAAGGGGCGTTGATCGTGGTCTCGCACGACCGGCATTTGCTGCGCACCGTCACCGACGAGTTTTTGCTGGTCGCGGAAGGCCAGGCGCAATCCTTCGACGGCGATCTGGACGATTACCGCGATTGGCTAAACGAACGGCAGCGAGCCGCGAACCGGGACGCCGCGCCGCGTACCGCTGGCGACGGCAACAGCGCCGCCGAACGCCGCGACCAGAAGCGGCAGGAAGCGGAGCGCCGCCAGCAACTCGCCATCAAGCGCAAGCCGCTGGAACAACGCATTAAAAAGCTGGAGCAACGGCTGGAGAAGCTACATGTCGAGCAAACTCGCCTGCACGATGAATTGTCGGAACCGGTGTTGTACGAGGACGCCAACAAAAACCGCTTGAAAGAATTGCTGTTGCGTAAGGCGCAGGTCGATAAGGACGTGGCGGAAATCGAGGGCGAATGGCTGGAAGCGCAGGAGGCGTTGGAGGCGCTGGCGGGTGAAGAGTGATCGATCATTGCCGCGATCGTTTCAGACACCTAATATTACACATCAGGAGGTGTATATGCGCACTAATATCGTACTCAATGACAAACTCATCAATGAAGCCATGCGGCTGGCCAACGTTAAAACGAAGCGTGAAGCGGTAGACATTGCTTTGCGACGGTTCGTGGCGAACCAGAAACAGCGCCGGATTCTTGAACTGGTCGGTCAGGAATTGATCAGCCCCGACTACGATTACAAGGCGGCCCGCGCTGGCGATGATTCTCGTTGACACCTCAGCATGGATCGGTTTGTTACGGAATGTTGACCGGCCAGCAGTCCATCAGTTGAAACGGATACTGGATTCGGAAACGACCGTCGCTTTGACGCCGCTGATTCTTCAAGAAATTCTGCAAGGCGCGGGTTCCGAAGCGCATTTCGCTACCTTGCAACAGTATTTCACAGACCTTCCTCTACTCGCGCCCAGCGATCTGGCCGCAACGCATAGCGCCGCCGCCCATCTCTATTGCCGTTGCCGCTGGGCTGGCGTGACCCCACGCAGTTCAAACGATTGTCTGATCGCACGCCAAGCCATCGAACATGGTGTGGCGTTACTACACGACGACCGCGATTTCGAAGCGATTGCGCGGGTGGAGCCGCGCCTTCAACTATTCGCCAGTTGAAAGTCAACGAAGTTCAGGAATTGGAGGAGGACGCGAAAATGCGTTACATCAGCAGCGCCGAACGGCTCGGCATGAAACGTGGTCAGGAATTGGGTTTGCAACAGGGCTTGCAACAAGGCTTGCAACAAGGCAGCACCTTGCTGTTGCGCCGGCAATTGCGGAAGCGTTTCGGCGAGTTGCCGGACTGGGCGGAAACACGGCTACGGGAAGGCACGTCAACCCAGTTGGAGCAA
Source organism: Competibacteraceae bacterium UBA2792 (assembly GCA_002352125.1). Classification (GTDB taxonomy): domain Bacteria; phylum Pseudomonadota; class Gammaproteobacteria; order Competibacterales; family Competibacteraceae; genus Competibacter_A. Next base: position 5,044 of record DEHU01000133.1, read on the forward strand.
TGGGCGGAACAAGTGCTGGATGCCGAAACGCTGGAGGCGGTTTTCAGGGAATAGCGCCGCGCTGGGCTTCGCTCTGCCGGCTGACGGTCGCCATATCTGGGATTGGGCCGAATACTTCCGCCGGATAGGTTCGCCATTCGCCGTCGATCAGCCCGCCGTAGCCGAGATAACGCCAGGCGTCGGGGCTGGCGGCGATGAAGCGGCCCCGGTCGAGATCGGCGCTGGCGACTTCTCCGCCCGGCAGGTGACACAGTAGCGCCCGGCAACTTCCCGTCGCCACGTCCCACAGCCGCACCATCCGGTCGTCCCCCCCCGTCGCC
>DEHU01000019.1 GCA_002352125.1 Competibacteraceae bacterium UBA2792
GGCGATGGTCCGGGCCTCAGTTGGGACAGCGGCGTGTTGATGGAAAACGCCGGCAACGACGTGTGGGTGTGGACCACGAACGAAGTACGCCAGGGAAAAATAGAGTTCAAGTTCCTGATTAACGACGCTGGCTGGTCGGGCGGCGACAACATGACCGCCCTGGCCGGCGAAACGATCACGCTCTATCCATCTTTCTGATCCATACCGGACGGCACGCCGACCGCCGGTCACGGCCGCTGGTCGGCACCGTCCCATTTCCATCACAGCCCCTCATTCCGCAGTCGCGCGAACTCCGCCAGCGAGCGCGTCACGCAATCCTCGATGGCGACCCCCGCGAAATAGTTGCCGGTCAGCGCCAAACCATTTCCTGCCAGCAAATTATCTACGGCGCGGATTAAATCGCCGTGGCCGACCCGCAAGGCCGGTAACCGGTTGACTTTGGCGATCACGTTTCCGGCAGCGAGCGCCGCGCGCGGAACGCCTAGCACGTCGGCGATGCGCGCGATTTTCTTTTCCTCGTCTAACGAATCCGGACGGAAGTGAAAAGTGAATCCCCGGTATGCAGGGTCGGGTACGGTATCGCGCGATACCGCCGAATAAAATGCCTCGTTCCGCCCGATCAATCCCGCCAGCGGCGGCAGATTCAATCGCGATTTCGGCAACGCGACCCCGACCGTTTCCACCGTGGCGGTTCGAATGTCTGCCAGACGGTCGGCGAGCGCGGGGAATTCCGCGCGCAGCAATGGGGCCGCGACCTCGACCGGCGTCGCTAAGCAGAGATGGCGGGCGCTGTAGTCGCGCTCGTCGGTTCGAACGACGAATTCCTCTCCCGCGCGCCGAATTTCTCGCGCTACCCGGCCGAGTTCGATATGGATACCCGGTTGCGCGGCCAGTATGTCGGCGACGGTTTGCAAGCCGTTGAAGAAGGTGAAACCGCGCGGCGCGTCCTGGCGTCGTTGGCGCGGCCGGAACAGGCAATCGGCGGGAAACGGGCCGGCCGGCTGACAGATCACGGCGTCGAAGGCCGGTTCGAACACGGCCGCGTAATTGCGTGGGCCGACGATGCGGCCGAAGTAATCGGCGACGCTGCGCCCCGCTTTTTTCGATCCGATTAACCGGAACGGCGCCAGCAACAGTTCCGGGATATGCAATTGGGAAAAAATGGTGCGAACCGCGCCGTCCGCGAACAGGCGAAAGCCGGCCTTGGCGCGGGTCTGCAAGCGGTCGAGCGCGCGGGTGGCTTCCAGAATGGCCAGCAGGTTGCCGTAGGAATTGAAACAACTGTGCGCGCCCAGCTCCAGCCAGAACCCGTCGAGCGCGCTGGCGAAACGATGCGAGTGCAAACAGCCGCCTGCCCGGTTGTCCCGTTCGAGAACCAGCGCGTTCAAACCCGCTTGGACGGCATAATGAGCCATGCTCAGGCCGCTGATGCCGGCGCCGATAATCAGTAGGTCGTGGTCGGCCATGACGGGCTCCGCAAGAATAAACGACAGGCCGTGATTCTCGGCAAGGCCGCCGTGATGGTCAAGTCAGCCAAACCGTGCTAGGTATACCGATCCGATTTTGCTTAGGCTTGAGCGATTTATCCCACTCCGACAAGGCGGCGCGCCATGCACATCACTTCCTATTTCGCCAAAGATTTGTTCCAGGGCAAGACCGTTTTCATCACCGGCGGCAGCAGCGGCATCAATCTCGGCATCGCTCGCAATTTCGCCGCAGTCGGGGCGAATCTCGGCATCGTCGGCCGCTCGCAGGAAAAGCTGGATGCGGCGGCGGCAGAATTGCGAGCGCTCGGCGCGCGAGTGTCGGCCCATTCCGCCGACGTGCGCGATTATCCGGCGCTGGAAAAAGCGATGCGGGACGCTCGCGAGGAACTGGGACCGATTCATACCCTGATCTGCGGTGCAGCGGGCAATTTCCCCCTCGCCGCCGAACAGATCAGCCCCAACGGCTTCAAGTCGGTCGTCGATATCGATTTGCTGGGCAGTTTTCACGCCTGCCGGGCGGCGTTCGAGCAACTCAAGGAAACCGGAGGTAACATCATTTTCATCTCGGCCGGCATGGCGTTCATGCCGTATGCGTTTCAGGCGCACGTCGGCGCGGCCAAGGCCGGCATCGACAACATGATGCGGAATCTGGCGCTGGAATGGGGCCGGTTCGGCATCCGCTGCAACAGCATCGCGCCCGGCCCGATCGAGGGCACCGAGGGCGTGCGGCGGCTGGTGCCGGCAGGCAGCGCCGACACGCTGAAGCGGATGATTCCGCTGGGCCGTTTCGGCACGCCGGACGACATCGGCCAGTTGAGCGTGTTCCTGGCCTCGCCGCTGGCGTCCTACATCACCGGCACGCTCATCGTCGCCGACGGCGGCCAGAACCTGCCGGGTTCCGGGGTATGGACGCAGTTGGTGCTGGCGGAGATGACGAAAGCCGGTAAATCGTAGGAACGGTTTTCGGCCGGGATCTTTCGCGGCGCGTTGTCGCAGCGGGTGGGGACAAGGGCTTTATTCGTGTTGCCCTCTTCTCGCCCCTTGATTGTGCCGGTCTCCTCGCCTTCGAGTGTGTTATTCTGATGCCGTTGATTTGCCGAGGAAATGCGTTGTGGACCTGTTATCTTTCGATGCCGAACCGCTGTATTTCGACGATCCGCCTTCCGAAGAGGTTGTGCGGTTGCTGCAACAAGCTGCCGAGGATTACGGCGATGGCAAAGCCGAAGCCAATTTACGGCGCGCTTATCAATTGGCCCCGAATCATTTAATGGTTTTGGTTTCTCTGTTTCGCTATCACTTTTATCAACACCGTTTCGCCGAAGCGCTGGACATCATTCAAAAAGCGCGGGGCGTGGTGCGGGAAAAGCTGGGGTTGCCCGACGATTGGCGCGAACTCGACGAGGCGCGGCTTTTTAGCGGCCATGAGCACGATATGGTCTTGGTTCGATTCTATTTGCTTTGTCTAAAAGGCGAAGCGTATTTGTATGCCCGGCAGGGCGAAGTGGAAAAAGGCGTTCCGTTGCTCGAAAAGGTCGCGGCGCTGGATTCCAACGATCAATTGGGTACTGCGGCGTTGTTGGCGGTGGTCAACCGGAATATTCGGCAACTGGACGCGACGGCGGGCGATTGAGGTTTTCGAAATCGGGCGCGGGACCTCCGGCCAATCCATCGGCCCCGCGCCCTGCCAGTCCCTGACCCGGCTATTCGGCGCTCTCGTCCTTGCGAGTCCCGGAAACGGACTCATGGACACCCACACGCCACGCCCACCGCATCCGTGAACGCGGCGGCTCCGGGATTTAGTGGGCGGCCTGGCCAGACGGAACCCGATGTTGTTGTTCCTGTTGCGCGGGTCGTTCCTGTTGCGAGCAGCGCAAACTGAGTGTCGGACCTTGCCCCCCTTTGCAAAAGGGGGGTTGGGGGGGATTTTAGGGCATCCGATTACCCATGTATGGT
>DEHU01000066.1 GCA_002352125.1 Competibacteraceae bacterium UBA2792
CGTGAGGGGGCCGACATCGCGGCGCTGGACATTTGCCGCGATCTCCCTTACCCGCGCTATTCGCTGGCGGGCCGCAGCGATCTGGAGGAAACAGCCAGCCAGGTACGCGCACTCGGCCGCCGGGCCTTGGAGCTGGTCGCCGACGTGCGCGACAGCGCGGCGATGGCCGCTGCCGTCGCCGAAACGGTCGCCGCGTTCGGGCACATCGATATTCTGGTCTGCAATGCCGGCATCGCCGATATGGCCTTGACCTGGGACATCACCGAGGAATGGTGGGATATCATGCTCGATGTCAACCTCAAGGGTTACTGGCTGGCGGTGAAATACGTGGTACCACAGATGCTGGCGCAAGGAACCGGCGGCAGCATCGTCATGACCTCATCGGTCGCCGGTTTGCGCGGGGAGCCGGGGATGGCGCACTACTGCGCCTCGAAATGGGGGGTGATCGGCTTGGCCCACGCGCTGGCGCAGGAACTGGCACCGCATCACATCACCGTCAATACGCTGCATCCCACCGCCGTGAACACCGACATCATTCCCGGCATGGCGCAGGCCGCCGACATGGCCACCGAAGATCTGATCGAGTTCATCCGCCACGGCAATGCTTTGCCGGTCAAGCTGATCGAAGCGGAAGATGTTGCCAACGCCGCGCTCTGGCTAGTTTCGGACGAGGCGCGCTACGTGACTGGACAAAAACTCTCCATCGACGCCGGGAGGATGCTGAAATGAACGCGACCGTCGAATTGGCCGCCTGCTACCGGCTGGCTCCGAATGTAGCGATCAGGCCGGAACGCTTCGGTGGTCTGGTGTACCGCTACGACAACCGCCGCCTCTATTTCCTGCAATCTCATCAATTGGTCGATCTGGTCAGCTATTTGGATGGACGCCGTTCGTTACGAGACGTTCTCGACGAGTTTCTGCGGTTGCGGGATTTACCCAGCACGGCCCACGAGACGCTGGTCGCAGCGGTCGCTCGGCTGACGGGATTGGGCATTTTGACGGATTGCACGGCAACCCCTCTCTCGCAAGTACGCGAAGGATAAGGGGGAGGGCATTGCAAACCATGCCTTTCGAGCCGTCGGATGAACCGTCCGTAGTCTCGCCTGGCTGGATTTTCGTGTCGTTCGCGCAGGCGGAAGTCGCGTTGCTGGCTTATGGTGTTGGGTACTCGCGCGGTTGAATGCCGTGCTTGCGTAGTTTGCGATACAGCGTGTTGCGGCTGACGCCCAGCCCGGACGCGGTATTGGTGATATGCCAGCCGTGACGGTCCAGTTCGCGCAACAAGGCATCCCGCTCGGCTTGCCCCAGACCGGTGCCGGCATCCCGCGCCGGGCCGCGCGATGTCAGGCCGGAGATTTCCGTCGGTAAATCCTCGATCTGGATGGTTTGGTCTTCGCAGAGCGCCACGGCGGTGCGCAGCACGTTGCGCAGTTGACGGATATTGCCCGGCCACGCATAAGCGTTGAGCGCCACGAACGCGTCTTCGGTGATGTGTATGCTCGCGTCGTCGCTCTCGGCCGCCAGCAGCTTGCGAATCAGCAACCAGCGGTCGCAGCGGTCGCGCAAGGCGGGCAGCGTTAGCTCCAGGCCGTTCAGACGATAGTAAAGGTCTTCGCGAAACGCTCCGGCCGCGACGCGCTCGCGCAGGTTGCGGTGAGTGGCGCTGATCAAATGCAGATCCACGGGCACCGGAACATCGCTGCCGAGCGGTAGCACTTCCTTGTCTTCCAGCACGCGCAGCAACCGCGATTGCAAGGGCAGCGGCATGTCGCCGATTTCGTCCAGGAACAAGGTGCCACCGTTCGCCTGCTGGATCTTGCCGCGCCGACCTTCTTGGCGAGCGCCGGTGAATGCGCCGTATTTGTAGCCGAACAGCTCGCTTTCGATCAGGTTTTCCGGGATGGCCGCGCAGTTCACGGCGATGAACGGTTTACCGGATCGCGCGCTGGCATCGTGAATGGCCTTGGTGAACAGTTCCTTGCCGGTGCCAGTTTCGCCCGTCAAGAGAATGTTGACGCCTTTGTTCATGACCCGTTGGGCACAACGGGCGTTATAAGCCATCGTCGGGTCCGCTTCGGACAGTGCCTCCAAACTCCACGACGCCAACGGCAAGGGTTTGATTTCGATGGTTCGGGGGACGGGGCAGCGAACGGGCCGCCGTTCGGTGCGGTGCAACAGGGAAAAAAACCGGTTTCCCGCTTCATCTCGAAGCGGCCACGGCGTTTCGGGTCGAGCGCGGTCGTATCCCAACAGGGCATCCAAGCCGGCGGTGAATAACGAGTGGATCGGTTGGCCAACGATTTCGGCGCGGGGCCGCTGGAGCTGGTCCGCTGCGCTCTGGTTGGTGGCTAGGATGCGGCCGTCCTCGTCGAACGCCAATAACCCTTCGCTGCTCCGGCCGATCAATTCGGTCCGCTGGTGGAAGCGGAGCACCCGTTGCTCGCGAAATGCCTTCAAAAAGCAGCCGTGTTCGATCATTCTGGTACTCAAGGCGGCCAAGGCGAGCGTATGGAGTTGGCTTTGCTTGGAATCTTGCGAGTTGACTGAAGAGATATCCAGAACGGCGACAAGCTGGCCGTGGGGATCGAAAATCGGCGATGCGGAACAGGTGAGCTTGGCGTGTTGGCTGCGAAAATGTTCGTTGCCGTGAACGGTCAAGGCTTTTCGCTCGATCAGGACAGTGCCGATGCCGTTGGTCCCTTCGTTTGCTTCATCCCAAACGGCGCCCAACCACAGACCGGATTTCTCGAAAAGCGTGCTCAAGCTGATATCGCCGATCCAGTTCACGATCACGCCGTCGGCATCGGTCAAAATGACCGCAAAACCAGAGCCGGCGATCCGTTGATAGAGATTGCTCGCTTCGAGCCGGGCGATTTCCAGAAACTCGTCCAACCGCTCCTGGTGCTCGCGCAGGTGAGGGGATTCGAGCACTTGGGTTTGGTGGGAACGGGCCGGATCGAGGCGGTGCTGCTCGACGCAACGGAGCCAGGAACGGACGATGCTGGTTTCCAGGGAAGGGAGGGAGCCGTTGCCCTGCACGACGGAAAATATTTGCTCCGCATGCACAGCCGTCTTTTCGAACATAGCCCCTCCTCTTGCGTTGAGAGCCTATCCGAATAAGCCCCTGCGATATTTAGGGCTAGATAAGGCTTAACATACCCTTTGAAATATTATGTTTTCCATAACATTTCCGCTTTTATCCGGAATGAAATAGTCTACGGATATCTCCTTTGTCAAGAAAAAAGGGAATTTATAACGAGCAGATAGCAACAAACCGGCCTTGCTTGCCGGTTTATGCTGCTGGCCGGCGTGGGACCGGCGCGAAGGGTGGGTTAGCGATGGCGCTGCGGATGGGTACGATGGTGCCGTGTTCCACGCAACGAGCGTTCTGCTGTCCGCGTAGCGCCACCACTTGGCGCTTACAGTGCGGGCAGACAGTGTAGGTATGGCGCAAATCCGTCATGACCCAAGCTCCTCGACAAGCGGTTTTCTCCTGAATTAGTTCTATTCATACCGCGTTTGTTCCCGCAGTGCAACAAAAATTGCTGCTAAGCAACATACGCAGCATCGAGGATACAAATTTGGCCGTAACGGTCAAGAGCGAAGTGGATTGATTCGGTGCCGCGCTTGGCGGTTCGCTGTGACTGCCGATTTGCGCTGGGTCACGGATTGCGTGAAATCTTGAGCTTGGGAGGGTCGCCGGAACTCCGGGTAGCCTCGTGCGCCGCTGGCTCGATGATCCAGTATCAGCGCCTCCCGCGCCGCCGGCTCGGCGATGCCTAGCAGTTCGATCAATCCCCGATACAGCAGATCGAACAGCCGTTCCAACGCGAACTGGTGAGTCTGGCCGGTGCTGGCGAACAGCCAGTCGCTCAACATCATGAATCGCCCGAACGGATCGTCCCCCAGCAACAGGGGACGGGCATTGCGGAACCGTCCCGAATTGCCGATCAAATCCCAGTAGCGAGCGAATCGTTCCAAGCGCCGCATCGTCGCGAAGTCGATCGCTTTCGAGCACAGCAGGTTATAGGGTGGATGCGGGTTGTAGCGGCAGTCGAATTCGGCGGTATGGCGGCTGATCGGCGCCCCACGCAGCCGTTTGAGGATGCCGACTTGAATTTCGTGAGGATCGAGAGCCACCAGCCGGTCGAAGCCGGCGGCGAAGCTGGCTAAATCCTCGCCCGGCAGCCCAACGATCAAATCGGCGTGCAGGTGGGCGTGGGTGTTCCAGCGCAGCCACGTTAAATTTTCCTCGGTTTTGCAGTTGTCTTGCTTGCGGTCGATGAGTGCCTGCACGGCGGGATTGAAAGTTTGGATGCCGATCTCGAATTGCAGCGCGCCGGACGGGAAGCGAGTGATTCGCTCCTTGAGCACTTCCGGTAAATGATCGGGGATCAGCTCGAAGTGCAGGAACAGCCGCTCGTCCAGCCGTTCCAAAAAGAAATCCAAAATCCGCACGCCAACTTTGGCGTTGAGATTGAAGGTGCGATCCACGAACTTGAAATGGCGCACGCCCCGGTCGTAGAGCTGTTGCATTTCGGCCAGAAACGGCTCCAGCGGAAACGGCCAAGCGGTTTTATCCAACGCCGACAGACAGAATTCGCAGCGGAACGGACAACCGCGCGAGGCTTCGACGTAGATCAGCCGGTGGGCGATATCCTCGTCGGTATAGAACCGGTACGGTAGCGCGAGTTGATCCAGTGGCGGATATTCGGCGGCGATGACTTTTTCGTCCGGTGGGTCGCCAGCCAGCACTCGCTGGCAGAGCTGGGCGAACACCAAATCCGCCGGGCCGGTGATGAGGTAGTCTGCCAGCCGGAAAATAGATTGCTCTTCCCACTCGTGACTAACTTCCGGGCCACCTAGCACGATCACCAGATCCGGCCGCACTTGCTTGAGCAAGGCGACGATCTGGGTGGTTTCCGCCACGTTCCAAATATAAACGCCAAAACCGACGATGCGCGGTTGCTCGGCCAACACCGCTTCGGCGATGTCCAACGGGCGCTGGGTGATAATGAATTCCCGGATCGCGGCATCGGCCTGCAACGCGCCCAGGTTGGCCAGCAGATAGCGCAATCCCAGAGAAGAATGGAAATAGCGAGCGTTCAGAGTCGAGAGCAGGATGGCGGGCATTAGCTCAAACGTGCAGTTCCAGAATGTCGCCATCGGCGACCGGATGATCCGGACCAACCTGCTGGCTGTGCGGCTGGCCGTGGCTCCAATGACGGGCGTACTTGAGAGACTGGGCCAAATCGCGATGAATCAGCCGGGCTACGTCACGCACGGTTTGACCCCGGCGCACGGTGAAAGGGCGGCCCATGTCGGGCGGCTTGCCGGGCGCTTTGGTGTAAACCCGCACGATGCCGAGTTCGCGGAATAGCCACGGGCCGATGGTTTCCAAACCCTCGCCGGTCGTTGCCGACACGGCCAGTATCGGATAGCGCCAGCCGGTCAATTCCCGAAACACCGCCCATTCGTTCGCCAGCGCCGGAATCCGGTCGGATTTAGTGGCGATGAGCAAGGTCGGCAAATGAACGGCGAACAAGTTCGCTAGCGCGGTTTCGTCGTCCTCGCCAGTCTCCGCTGCCGCGCCGATATCCCAACGTTCGGTCAAGGTCACCCGCTTTTCCGCCAACAGGGCGTGAATTTCCAGAGCTTGGTCCACGCATTCGGGATCGTCCAAATCCACCACGAACAGGCAAGCGTCGGCCGGTTGCAAGGTTTGATCGATCCACGGCACGGGGCGCTCGCGGCTCAGCGGTGGCAGGTCGAGCAACTGAAAGGCGATGTCCCGATACGGCAGCATCCCCGGCTGGGGAAACTGGGTGGTGAACGGATAGGGGGCGACGGCGGCGTTGGAGCCGGTCAATCGGGCGTGCAGGGCCGATTTGCCGGAATTGGGCGGACCGAGCAGGGCGATTTGCGCCGCGCCTTCCGGGTGGATGACCGTAGCCGGACCGCCGCGAGCGCCACCTTTTTTCGGACCGGCCAGTTCATCGGTCAAGTCCTTGATGCGGCTCTTGATGTCGCCTTGCAGGTGATCGGTGCCCTTGTGCTTGGGAATGGTGCGGAGCATTTCGCGCAAGCACTCCAGCCGTTCCTTGGGGTCGCGCGCCTGGCGGAAAGCCGCTTCGGCAGCTTTGAATTCCGGGGTCAGATTGGCGGGCATGGCGAGCTGAGTAGTTGCGGAATCGCGAGTGTGGATAAAGTGCCGATATTTGGTAATGATCGAGCCATTCTGTGGAAAAGTATAAACGGCCCGCTACCTGTATGATTCAAAAGAAAACGGCGCGCGGAGCAAGGTCCGGGCGCCGTTCCGAATAAAGCGTGGCGACAAGGAATTGCGAGACGTTCCTTGCTCTACCGCTGAGCTACGGCGTTCCTCGCGGAGCACCGGCGGGATTCGAACCCGCGACCCAGGGATTAAATGTAGTCCCGCGAGCATTCGCCACGGCAACTGGAAAGGCGGCGACAAGGGGTGGCGAGATCTGCTTCTTCCCGCCCGCATGTGGCGGAGACCATGTACTCCCGCCGGCATTCGCCGCCGCAAATCGAGACCGCCCGGACCGGACAAGGAAAGTGACCGAGAGGGGTACGCGGAGTAGGCATGTACTCCCGGTCGGGCATTCCAGCCCGGACGGCTAAAACGGTTGCCGATTATACCTCCACAGCTTCGATTTCGCGCACCCAGTGCTCGCCGCCCAACTGCCCGGCGGCGAACCGCGCCAGCACCTCGAACACCGCGTCCGAAAAACCGCCCACGTTCAGCACGTCCTCGCGGGTTTGCGCCTGCACCGTCCCATACGGCTGGATGTCGATGCAGACCAGCCGCGCTTGCGGGTTACGCTGGCGGAAGGTTTCCCACTGCCGCATCGTTTCGGTGCCGCGCCCGCGCTGCGGGTCGGCCCACGATTCGTTGTCGGACACGTAGATCACCAGATCGCCCGCCGCCTTGCGCTGATTCAGCATCGCCAGCGGCAAGCCACAATTGGTCCCGCCGCCGCCGAATTGCGCCAGCGTTTGCGCGTTGGTCAGCACGCTGTCGCGGCGGTTCAAGCGGTGCGCGTGAACCTGGGTGTCGAACGGCAGAATTTCCGTCGCCGGATTTTTCGCCGAAATCGCCGCCGCTACCAACGCCGCTACGTCCACGCAGCGCACCTTGGAGGTTGCGCCCTTGCGGTGGCCGGTCACCGGCGAACCCATCGACCCGGACACGTCCAGCAGCACGTAGATTTGTCCCGCCAGTTCCGGCACGTTCTCCAAAGCCACCTCCAGCGCATCCTGCAAGGCGTCGCGGACCACTTCCGGCACGCCCTCGCTGGTCATGAAGTAGGCACTGAGCAACTGGTACGGAAACACCCGCGCCCGCCGGATTGCAGCCGGATCGCGCAACCGCTCGGCGATGCGCTGGGCCATGCCGCCGACCTTGAACACTTCGTGACGGGCGAAGGTATTCAGGTTCATCCGGGTCATCTGCCACGGTGCCTGACAGGCGATGGCGACCCAGTGTTGCGGCTGCAAGGGCAGGGCGGTCAACAGCTCGAACGGCACATCCGGCACCGGCGCTGCCGCGTCGTTCCTAAACCGCTCCAGCGCCTTGACCGCTTCCGGCAACAGTGCCGCGTCGTGCGGTTTACCGATCAACCAAGCGTAAAACGCCGCTCGTTCCGGCGTTGCCGGTTTCGGGTGAACCATTTTCAGCACATCGGCCAGCGATGGGTTGTTGCCCACCGAAGCGCCCAACAATTGCCCGTCGCTGCGCCCGTTCAGCCAGTTCTGGACCAACCGCTTGGGCCGGTTGCCCAGCGATTTGCGCCCGACCGCGCCCGACCGGAGGATTTGCACGAAATTGCGCAGCATCCGGCCATTGTCGATGACCTTGGCGAAAACCGGCTCCAGCCGGTCTGGACCGTGTTGCGCCAGCCACACCGTCAGCAGTGCCGGCATGTCCTTCATCTGGCCACGCCGGCGCGCATACATTGCCGCTTGGGCGACGAAAGCAGGGCCTACTTTCGCGCACAATTCCAGCACGGTGTCCAGTTGCGTGGCCGCGTCGGCGTAAAAGGTGGCGTTCAGGCAACCGGTGGCGACATATTGGGCGAGCGCAGCCTTGGGCGAGAGCGCGTAAGCTCCACCCCCGGCTTCGTTGCGGGCATTGGTTGCCGGTGCCAACCGGCCCGGTTGCGATTTAAAGAGCTGCTTGTTGGCCATTGCGATGACTCCTTGTCCAAGAAAATCGAAGACATCGAATTCGTGCTTGGGGTTCTGAGTCCATCGAAAAAATACCTTTACCGCCGCCCTCTGGAGGAAAAAGGGGGTATCGCCTAAAACGCCGTGATGAACTTGAGGAGGAACTTGTTACCCTCGAAGTGGTTTTCGGCGCTGGTTTCGTAGTTCCAACTGCCGACGAAGCTCATCCCCTTGTAGTCGTACTTCACCGCTGGGCCGAAGGCGAACACTTGCCCGCGATTGCCGTCCGGTTCCACTTTCGCGCCATTCACTTCGTCGTCGGTAGTCTGCTTGAAATAGTAACCGCCGATGCCCACCGCCCACGGTCCGAAATGCTGGCCGACGAGATAATCCATGTGGAAGTCATCGCCCGACTGGTAATCGGTGTCGTCGTTCTCGGTTTTGATGTTGTACATCAATTTGGCCGAGGCCTCGAAGCCGCTCTGGTTCAGATAGGTGAAAGAAAAGACCGGCTCGAAGCTGTAGTAGTTGGCCCCGATGCTATCGGTGGGGTCGGTGCTGCTGTACTTGCCGGTGGGCAGGTAGATATCCAGGCCGACGGTGATGTGCCAATCCGGCGGGAAGTGCCAGCCGATGATGATCGGGTCGATGGCGATGTCGCCGAGGCCGAAAACCCAGTCGTTGCCGAAAGCGGGATTTGGGGTCTCCAGCTTCTGATAAACGAGCGGGACGATGGCGTGAACGGCCCAGTCGCCGCCGAAGAGTTTGTAATTGCTGACGTAGATGTAACGCAAGGCATCGAAAGTCGCGTTGACTTTAAGACCCGGTATTTTGTCGCCGCCGTTGTCGCGATAGCTTCCTTCGTAGTAGCCAAGATAGTTGATGAAGTAGTTGCCCGGCGGGGGTAGAGCACCGGCCATGAAGTTCTCGATGCCGTTCGGATACTGGTCGGGGCCTTCTTTGGCCGAAGCGAACGAGCTGGCTAGCAATGCCGGAACTGCAAGCAGCAAAATCCGGTACCGAGGGTTCTTGGTTGTCATTCGGTGTTTTCTCCCCTGAGAGGTGATCGTTGCGCCGCCTCGAATAATTTTTGGATGGTGAGCCGCGCATCGGAATCGCGCGGTCGCTGACGCCAGCCGCTGGCGTGAAGCGGTATAATAATAACCCTAACCGCAAGCGCCGCCGCAGGAGTCCAACCGCTATGAGCAAATCCCTCGCCGAATTGCGTCACGAGTACGCCTTGGGCGCCTTGCGCAAGGCCGATGTCGATCCCGATCCGCTCAAGCTGTTTCAGCGCTGGCTGCGGGAAGCGATCGATGCGCAATTGCCTGAACCGAACGCCATGACGTTGGCCACTGCCGACCGCACCGGGCGTCCCTATGCGCGAGTGGTGCTGCTGAAGGACTGCGACGCCGATGGTTTTGTGTTCTTCACCAATTACCAAAGCGATAAGGGCCGGCAGTTGGCCGACAGCCCTCGTGCCGCTCTGGTGTTTCTCTGGCTGGAATTGGAGCGGCAGGTGCGGATCGAAGGAACGGTGGCAAAAATTCCCGGCGCCGAATCGGAGGCGTATTTTCGCGGCCGGCCGCGCGAAAGCCGGCTCGGGGCGCTGGCGTCCCGGCAGAGTCAGGTGGTGGCCAACCGCGAGATTCTCGACAACCGCTTCCAGCAATTAGCCGGGCAGTATCCAGACGACAACATTCCGATGCCGAACCACTGGGGCGGTTATCGGGTACGGCCCGAGATGTTGGAATTCTGGCAAGGCCGCCACGGCCGAATGCACGACCGGCTGCGCTATCGAGCGCAGAAAAGCGGCGACTGGCTGTTGGAACGACTGGAGCCTTGAGCGTTGGTACCACGCCGCGCCGCGTTTTAAGCGGCCTGCTGCTCGGTTTGCTGCTCGGTTGGTTGCTGACGCCGGGCTGTGCCGCGTCAGCGGCCCCGGCGGAATGGTGGGCAACCGAAACCGTTGGCGGCGAGCGGCGGCTTCACCTCTATTTTTTCTGGACGCGGACCTGCCCCCATTGCCGCGCCGCGCGCCCTTTCGTTGAGGCGTTGCCGGCCGACTATCCTTGGCTGGAGCTGCACAGCCACGATATCACCCAGGACATGGCCGGAGCGCTGCAATACACCCGAATGGCCGAGGCGCTGGGCGAATCGGCCCGCTCGGTGCCGGTATTTCTGTTTTGCGGCCGGATGCTGACCGGCTTCGACCGCGTCGAAACTACGGGCCGCTATCTGCGCCAGCAATTGGAAGAATGCCATCGCTCCCAAATCCAGCCCATGACGATCTTGGAACCGGCTCCGCCTGCAGAAGAGCCGCCGCTGGAATTGCCGCTGGTCGGCAAACTCGATCCGGCCACGCTATCTTTGCCGGCGTTGACCGTGGTGCTGGCCGGGCTGGACGCCTTCAATCCCTGCGCTTTTTTCGTGTTGCTGTTTTTGCTGAGCTTGTTGGTGCACGCTCGAAGCCGAGTGCGAATGTTGCTGGTCGGCGGCGTCTTCGTCTTTTTTTCGGGGGCGATCTATTTCGTGTTCATGGCCGCTTGGCTCAACGTGTTTTTGTTGTTGGGTGAACTGCGACTCGTTACCGTCCTGGCGGGTTTGCTGGCGGTGATCCTGGGCGGGCTGAACGTCAAGGATTACTGGGTGTTCCAGCAAGGCCCGTCGCTCGGCATTGCGGACGAGGCCAAGCCAAAGCTGTTCAAGCGGATGCGGGCGCTGGTGGGCGGCGAGCACTTGCCGTCGCTGCTGGCTGGCACGGTCGCGTTGGCCATCGTCGCCAACAGCTACGAATTGCTTTGCACCGCTGGCTTTCCGATGGTCTACACCCGCGCCTTGACCCTGCATCAACTCTCTGCCGGCACGTACTACTTCTATCTGGCGTTTTACAACCTGATCTACGCGTTGCCGTTGCTGGTGATCGTGCTGGTATTCGTTTGGACGCTGGGCTCGCGTAAGTTGCGGGAACGGGAAGGGCGGTTGTTGAAACTGCTCTCGGGTGCGATGATGGTCGGCTTGGGGTTGCTGCTGCTGTTCTATCCGGAAGGGCTGAGCGACGCGGTGAGCGCGCTGCTGGTCATCGCCGCCGCGTCGGCGTTGACCGGCCTGGCGGCGATGATAGAAAAGCGCCGCTACCGGCGCGGTTCGCCCATGTAGCGCCGCAGCAGCGGGCGGGCATCCAGTTCTGCGTCGAGCTCGGCCAAGAATACGAACACTCCGCCCAGCTTGCGATGCAAAAACAGAAACTCTTTGGGCGGTACCCGAAACGATAACGACAAGCTGGCTTTGGATGCTGCCAGCGCCACTCGCTTCGGCAGATCGGAGGCGCCCCAGCGGTATGCGCCGTCGGCGGTGCGCCATGCCCGCCCCGGTCCTTCGTCGCCGGCCGCTTCGAACGGTTCGACGACGAGGAAGCACATTTCGGCCAAGTTGTCTGCGGTCGAAGCCGTCGCCGATTCCGGCAGAAAATTCAGCGCCACCGCCGCTTGCCGCACGCGTTCCTTGTCCTTCCAAAACGCGCCGCGCACCATTTCGTAGTAAGCGCGCAAAAATGCGTCAGAGAAATGACGCACTGCACCAAAATCCAGCAGAACCAGCCGATCCTGGTCTGGCGTCGGGCCAAGTTGGACCCGATAGTTGCCAAAGTGCGGGTCGGTCTGGACCAAGCCCCATTCGAAAAATTCCCGCAAGAACAGATCGAGTGCGGCTTCGCTCAATCGGTTGCGTCGCGACTGATCGAGCGCTTGGACGTCCGGGCTTTCGACCGGCAAACCCGGCTCGTAGGACAGCGTCAGCACGCGTTGGCTCGAATATTCGGGAAACGGTTCCGGCACCCGAAAGCGATTATCGCCGGCCAGCAGCTCGCGAAACTGTTGCACGGCTGCCAGTTCCAACCGGTAATCCACTTCCTGGTGCAGCATGCCGCGAATTTCGCCCAGCAATTCGCGCGAATCGAAACCGGTCGGCAGCATTTGCGAGAACATCAGCAACAAGCCCATCGTGTCTAAGTCGCTGTCTATCGCTTCGGCCACGCCGGGATATTGAATCTTGATGCACAGCGTTCGTCCGTCGATCCGGCGTCGTGCCCGGTGGACTTGCCCCAGCGAGGCCGCTGCCAGCGGTTCTGGATCGACTTCCAGCTCGGTCAGCCGTGTTTCGCCCAGCTCTGCGCGTAAAACCGGTTCCAAGGCGGACCAGGCCAACGGTGGACTGTCGGCCTGCAAGGTACGCAACGCGTCGACCGCTTCTTCCGGTAGGTGAAACTGTTCGCCGTATAAGGCTAGCAGTTGTCCTACTTTCATCACACTGCCTTTCAGGCGACCGAGTTCGTCGGCTAGCAACCGCGCCTGTTCGGTCAACATCCGCTGTCGTCGTTCCTGGCGCTGGTTGCCAAAAGCAAACAGACTTTCCAGAGAGTAAGAACCCAGGCGAGCGCCCATTCGCATTCCGGCGCTGGCCAAACCCAGTCCGCGCAGCAACGCGCCGGACCGGACCTGCTGGAGTACGGCTGACTTGGTGGATTGCGGCATGACGGTAGTCAGATCATGAAGAAGTTGCGGGATCGAGTGTAATCGGTATAATTCGCCCGGCGTCGCGGGCGTGCCAATCCTAAAACAAATAACCGGTTCGACCCAACGCGCGGCTCCTCATCGGAGCGAGGTGGTTTTGGAATCCAAAAGATTCGATGAAACCCCAAAAAAGCCGGACTGGTATACCCGGCCGAAAACCACCAAAGGAGGTCGTGCGGCAAACAAAACCAACAAATACGCTTAGCCGCACGATCGCGCTTCCAGGGTTCCGGATTACAGCAGCCTGCTTTCTTCGATTCCGAAGGCCGACTCCACGAGTCGGCTTCCTTGTTTTTCTGGAGCGCGTTGACGAAATTCAACGATTGTGCGAAATCGCCGATGCCGGGCATCGAGCGCGAATTCGCATAGGCGAGGGGAAATCGTTTCTGCTGCCAGAGGTGCTCG
Source organism: Competibacteraceae bacterium UBA2792 (assembly GCA_002352125.1). Taxonomy (GTDB): domain Bacteria; phylum Pseudomonadota; class Gammaproteobacteria; order Competibacterales; family Competibacteraceae; genus Competibacter_A. The sequence continues at coordinate 13,167 of DEHU01000066.1, forward strand.
AACCCGCGCGCCAGCGGGGCTAGAGTTTCGCTTTTCGAGCTAAAGCCCGAAAGATCGCAACGACACGCCGTAGAGGATCGGTTCGCAAGTCCCGCCTAGACGCCTGCCGTCAGTCGCTCGGACAGATAATGTTCGCAACCCTTGAGAGTGGATAGCTTCGGGTAATCGAAGTCGAAGATAGTAACGTTCAACTCTTTTTCTAGGCTCATCATGAGCCGCAAAAAATCGATTGAGTCCAGTTCGAGTTGATCGTGAAAGCTGATGTTGGGATCGATTGCCTGGGTGTTGGCGTTCGGGACAACATCTTCGAGAACGCGAAAGATGGTTTCGCGAATCAGTTCTTTGCTCGTGGCGTTCATGGATCGTTTCCTTAAAAATTCGCTGGTAGCGCGGTTTTAAAAGCTCAAACCCTGTTCACGGATTTTACTGTCGGCATGCTGCGATGCAGCACGAGTCTCGCATCGTTCCCTCGGAAAAGCAAGCGATCCTCGTTTGCAGCACGTTTCCGGCAAACCCATTTAATTAATGCAATAACCCTACCATCTCGAATTAGAATAAACCTACTAAATTTTAGTCTTCTTTCGTTTCGTCGTTTTCCAGGGTCGATAAATCGCCCGGCGGCAAGCCCAGTTCCCGGGCACGCAGTAGCCGGCGCATGATTTTGCCGCTGCGGGTTTTGGGTAGATCGGCCACGAATTCCAGTTCGCGCGGTGCTACCGCCGGTCCCAGCCGAGTGCGGGCGAAGCCGAGCAGCTCTTTGCGCAGCGCGTCGCTGGCGGTGTAGCCGGGCTTGAGCGCCACGAACGCCTTGACGATTTGCCCGGCAAATGCGTCCGGCTTGCCGATCATGCCGGCTTCGGCCACCGCCAAGTGTTCCATCAATACGTTCTCGACTTCGAATGGTCCGACCATGTGTCCCGAGGTTTTGATTACGTCGTCGGACCGGCCCACGAACCAAAAATAGCCATCGGTGTCCTGGGTGGCCAAATCGCCGCTCAGGTACCAGCCGTCGGCGAAACAACGCCGATAACGCTCCTCGTCGTTCAGGTAACCCCGAAACATGGAGGGCCAGCCGGCCCGTAGCGCCAGTTCGCCTTCCTCGCCCGGACTTAGCCGATCAATGCCACCGTCGGGGCGTCGCCGGATGATGGCCGCTTCGACGCCCGGCAACGGTTGGCCCATGGAGCCGGGCCGAATTGCCTGGCTGCGGTAGTTGGCGATCATGATCGCGCCGGTTTCTGTCTGCCACCACGTATCGTGAAACGGTTGGCTCAACACGTCTCGTCCCCAGAGCACTCCCTCCGGATTCAGCGGCTCGCCGACGCTGGCCGCGAAGCGCAGTGCGCTCAGATCGTGCCATCGCGCGGCTTCGGCGCCGGCCTTCATCAGCATGCGGATGGCGGTCGGGGCGGTGTACCAGACGTTGACCCGCTCCTGTTCGAGGATGGCGTACCAGCGGCGGGCGTCGAACTCGGCTTCGTCCACCACCATCGTCGCGCCGTTGACCAGCGGGGCGACGATGCCGTAGGACACGCCGGTGACCCAGCCGGGGTCGGCGGTGCACCAATAGATATCGGCGGGACGCAGATCGAGCGCCAATCGGCCGGTCAAGCGGTGGGCGACCACGGCGTCGTGAACGTGGATCGCGCCTTTTGGCGCGCCCGTCGTGCCGCTGGTGAAATGCAGCAGCGCCATATCCTCCGGCAAAGTGCGAGGAGGAGAACGGTGATCCGATTCTTCGGCCAGTAAGGCGTGAAAAGAGCTAACGCCCGGTTCCACCAGGCCGTCGCCGTCCGTCAACAGCACCTGCGCCAAATCCGGTAGGTCGTCGCGCTGGTGCCGTACCTTGCGTTCGTACAGCGCCTTGGTGGTGACCAGTACGCGCGCTTGGCTCTTGCTTAGGCGGATTCGCACCGGTTCCGGGCCGAAGGCGGAAAACAGCGGGCAAAATACCGCGCCGGCTTTCAGCGTTCCCAGCGCGGTCGCGTACAGCTCTGGAATGCGCCCGGCCAGCGCGCAGACCCGATCGCCTTTGCCGATGCCCAACCGTTCCAGCAGGTTGGCAAAACGATTGCTCAGGCGGGCCAGTTCGGCGTAAGTGAACGTTTGCCGTTCGCCGTTTTTGCCCAGCCAGATCAGTGCCACGATTTCGCCCCGGCCCGCATAAACGTGCCGGTCGGTCGCTTCGTAGGCGATATTGAGGCCTGTCCCCGGCAACCTCTCCAGTTCGGCGCGGGCTGCTTCCCAGGAAAAGCTGGCTCGCGCCGCTGCGTAATCGATCAAATTGGGTGCCGGTTCACCGGGTTTTGCTGTCTTGCGTATCGTTTTCCAATCCATTCGCTATCCTCGATGTTCTGGTTGCGATCGAGCGGAACAACTGCAGGAAAAACTAGAAATCAGCACGGAAATGGATCGCTTGTCAAACCGTTGCTGGCGAAATCGCGCTACCATAGGCAACCCTGCTTCGATTCTCCGGCCCGATTCCGGCGGTCGCCATCGCGCGAGACGTACCCATGACTATTCGCAATCTCGAATACCTGTTCAAACCCCGCTCCATAGCGGTCATCGGGCGCGGCAAGCCGACTGGCGGTTCCGATGCCACCGTGGAATTTAACCTGATCGAGGGCGGTTTCAAGGGGCCGGTGATGCCGGTTAATCCGGATCATCAATCCGTTTCCGGCGTGCTAGCCTACAAGGATATCGCCGGCCTACCGGTCGTGCCGGATTTGGCCATTTTAACCACGCCGCTCGAAGAGGCTCCCGCTCTGATCGGCGAATTGGGCGCGCGCGGGACCAAGGCGGTGCTGCTGCTGAGCCGGGAGGTATTGCAAGATCATCGCGGCGGCAAGGCGGCGCTGCTCAGCCCGGAGATGCTGCGCAAATTCCCCGACGAAGGGGAATCTCTGAAAAAAAAGATCCTGGAAACCGCCAAGCCTCATTTGATGCGCATCATGGGACCGGATCACCTCGGCTACGTGGTGCCGTCGGCCAACGTCAACGCCAGCCTCAACTCGACCCGGCCGTTGCCGGGCCCCATCGCGCTGCTATGCCAGTCGGCGGCGATCATGCGCAGCGTGATCGACTGGGCCACCGGCCGCAACATCGGCTTTTCGCACGTCATTTCGGTCGGCATGCGCTGGGACGTGGATTTGGGCGATCTGCTGGACTACCTGCTGCGCGACAGCAGTACCCGGGCAATTTTGATGTACATGGAAAACACCCGCAACCGGCGCAAGTTCATGTCCGCTGCCCGCGCCGCCGCCCGCGTCAAACCCGTGATCGTGCTCAAACCGCGCGACTTTCGGGCCGGATCGATCGAAGATGCGGTATACGACGCCGCGTTCCAGCGCGCCGGTATCTTGCGGGTCAACAACATCGAGCAGTTGTTCGGGGCCGCCGAAACGTTAGCGACCGTCAAACCGGTCTACAGCAACCGTTTGACCATCCTCAGCAACAGCTACAGCTTAGCTCTTTTGACCAGCGATACCTTGCTGCGGCACGGTGGCCACCTGGCCGAGCTGAGCGAGGCGACCCGGATGCAACTGGCGCGCGACTGCCGGCCCGATTATCCGATCGAGAATCCGGTCGATTTGGGCGATATGGCCGGTCCCGACGAATATGGCAAGGCACTGGATTTGTTGCTGAAAGAGCCCGGTACCGACGGCGTGTTGGTGATCCATGCTCCAGCTTCGGTGAGCCAGTCGATGGAAAGCGCTAAGGCGGTAGTCGAGCGAGCCAAAAAACGGCGGCTGATCATGACCTGTTGGGTGGGCGAATCGACCGCAGAATCGGCCCGCAATCTGTTCAAGGACGAACAGATGCCCACCTACGAGGCGCCGGGCGAGGCGGTGGAGGCGTTCATGCGGTTGGCGCAACACCGGCGCAACCAAGATCTGCTGATGGAAACCCCGCCCTCGATCCCGGAGGAGTTCACGCCGGACACCGAAACCGCTCGCCGTATCATCCAGATCGCGCTGACCGCTGGCCGTCGCCGGCTGAATGCCTACGAGGCCAGCCAGGTATTGAGCGCCTACGAAATCTCGACGGTGCCGCTGCGCTTCGCCTCCACGCCGGAAGCTGCCACCGACGTGGCTTTGGAGTTGGGCGGGCAGGTGGCGCTCAAGATCCTCTCGCCCGACATCGCCAACAAATCCGATGTCGGTGGGGTGGCCTTCAACTTGAAGAATCCGCTCGAAGTACTGGTGGCCGCTACCGAGATGCTGAAGCGGGTCGGCGATCTCGCTCCCGAGGCGGTGATCGACGGTTTCGCGGTGCAGCCGATGCAGTTCCGGCACGGCGCTTACGAGCTGATGATCGGGGTACGCACCGGCCGCCGGTTCGGGCCGGTGATTTTTTTCGGGCACGGCGGCACCGAATCCGAAGTGATCGACGATGTCGCCTACGCGCTGCCGCCGCTGAATATGCAACTGGCGCGCGATTTGATGTCGCGCACCCGGTTGTACCGCCGCCTCGCCACCAACCGCGGCCGGCCGATCGATCTGGACGACATGGCCTTGACTTTGATCAAAGTCTCGCAAATGGTGATCGATTTGGCGGAAGTGATCGAGATGGACATCAATCCGATCTGGACGGATGCCGACGGGTTGGTGGCGCTGGATGTCAACATCCTGATCGAACCATCCGCGTTGCCGGCGGCGCAGCGGCTGGCGATCTCGCCGTATCCGAAGCAGTTGGAGCGGGTCTACGATCTACCGGACGGCCGCTCGTTCCTGATACGGCCGATCCTGCCGGAAGACGAGCCGCAACTGAAGGATCTGATCAAACGCATCCCTCCCGAAGACGTGCGGATGCGGTTTTTCCAGCCGTTGCGCGAATTGCCGCACGAAATGGCGGCGCGGCTGACTCAGCTCGATTACGAGCGCGAAATGGCGTTGATCGTCACCGAACCCAACAGTCTGCCAGGCAAGGGCAAAATGTGGGGGGCGGTCCGTTGCAACGCCGATCCCGATTTGGAGAAAGCCGAGTACGCGATTCTGGTGGATCGGGCCGTGACCGGTTTGGGACTGGGGCCGATGCTGATGCGCTTCATCATCGACTACGCCAAGAAGGCTGGCATCAAAGAGTTATACGGCGAAGTTCTGCGCGAGAACGAGTCGATGCTCCGGCTCAACCGCGCTCTCGGATTCCAAGTTCGCTCGTCGCCGGACGATCCCAGCGTCGTACACGTATCGTTGCCGCTGATTTGAGGGCTTGCCGCAGTTCGGGAACCGTGGCGATGCGGCCGCTCTAACAAACGAGGCTTCTCGAAAAATTTGGATTCGTGCGAAAAAGCGCTCCACAAGATGACGATAATCCACCGACGCCTATCGAGTCGAGGTGTCCTGCCGGGCGGCAGGCTGGGTCGCTTCCTCCCCAGAATTTTTATCGGTCGAACCGGGCCGGCACTGCTGTGGCCATCGACGGGATCGATTCGCTGACCGGCGTCGTTCTCGCCGGTGGCCGCGCCGAACGGATGGGCGGCCGCGATAAAGGCTTGCTGTTGCTGGCCGGCGAACCGTTGATCGCGCACGTCGTCCGCCGGTTGCGGCCGCAGGTGGGGAAACTGCTGATCAGCGCCAACCGCAATCTGGAAGCGTATCGGCAGTACGGTTGCCGGGTGGTCCACGACGACGAGCACGAACGGTTCCAGGGGCCGCTGGCGGGCATCCTGGCAGCGATGCGCATCGCCGATACCCCGTATTTGCTGGTTGCGCCCTGCGATTCGCCGCGGCTGCCGTCCGATTACGCGCAGCGGATGCAGGCGGCGTTGGCGCGGGAGCAGGCCACCCTCGGCGTGGCGTTCCGCGAGGGCCGTTGGCAGCCGGTGTTCGCGCTGTTGCCGGTCGAATTGCGGGATGATTTAGCCGCTTACCTGGCGGCAGGCGAGGGGAACGCCGGTCGTTGGTTGCAGCGGCACCGGCCAGTGCCGGTAGAATTTGCCGACGATCCGGCGTTGTTCTGCAACGTCAACACTCCGGAAGACTTGATGCGACTGGAGCCGGATCGAGCGGTCGCGAGCGAGCTATCGCGAACGGGGGATCGCGAACATGGCTGAATCGGACGATATCCGCGCGCGGGCGCGGCAACACACCGCGCAGTTGCTGAAAATGCTGCGCGGCTATGGCCCGGCGACCGATCCGGGTTCAGCGACCGCATCCGGGGCCGCTGCCGCCGGGAACGAACCTGCTGCGGTAGCTGAGGCCACGACCGCTTACGTTCGACGCCTGAACCTCGCGTCCGGCCAGCGACGCGCAGCGGCTGCGGTCGCCGCCGAGGCCCAGCCGACGCCGACGCCGACGCCGACGCCGACGCAAGCCCTTGCGGTAGAGCACGTCCAGCCCCTGGATGTCGCCGCCGAGGCCCAGCCGACGCCGACGCCCCGCAAACGCCCCCGACAGAACCCCATCGCGCCGGTGGGTCAGATCTTGTGCCGCCAACAAGGGGTACTCGGGGAATTGATGGTGCAAGCAAACCGGCTGATCCGGTTGAGCCAGATTTTTCATGCCTACTTGCCGCCTCACTTGTGCGATCACGCGGTGTTGATCCGGCTGGATCAGGATAGCTGGATCGTGCATGCCGACTCCGCCAGTTGGGCTACCCGGCTGCGTTATGCCCTGCACAATATCCGGGACGTGCTGGGCCAGCAGCTCGGGTTTGCGCTACCCAAACCGCGCGTTCGAGTGGTGCCAGTCGAACCGCCGCCTTCTCCGCGCCGGCCCCGGCTGACCTTGACCGCGCGGAACGCCAAATTATTGGAAGCGACCGCCCGCAACTTGTCGGACGAGCGGCTGAGCACAGCTTTGCGACAGTTGGCGAAACATGGCAATCCAGCTCGGAAATCGACGGAAAACGGTCGGCGCTAGGCGCGAAAACCCGCGGCTCGGTAGCTTGCCGGGATTGCGGTGAGATCGGCCGGTTCGGGAGCGAGGAAAGCGAACGGTTTCCTCGGAAATGGTTGGCCGCACTCGTTCATGTCAAGGTAGGGAACCATGCTTTATACCCATCGAAGCAACCGCCTGGAAATTCTGGCCGACCGCCTGACCGAGCTGCTGCGGCGACCGCTGCGCTCACCGCTGGCGCAAGAGGTCGTCGTGGTGCAAAGCAACGGCATGGCCCGCTGGCTGGCGTTGCGCATCGCCGATCGCTTGGGCGTTTGCGCCAACCTGAACTGGCGGTTCCCGGCGACTTTTTTGTGGGACATGAGCCGCGCGGTGCTGCGCTATTTGTCCCCGACATCGGCCTTCGACAAGCCCGTTCTGGTCTGGCGGACGATGGAGTTGTTGCGAAACCTGGAAGAAGCGCCGCAGTTCGAGCCCCTGCAAGCCTATCTCGGCGACGGCCAGGACGATTTCCGCCGCTACGAACTCGCCTATCACGTTGCCGACTGCTTCGATCAATATCTGATCTACCGTCCGGACTGGATCCGGAAATGGGAGGCGGGAGAAGGAGACCACTGGCAGACGGAACTGTGGCGACGGTTGGCGCGGAGCGGTGAAGCGCACCGGGTGCGCGTGCAGGAACAGTTCGGTGCCGCCTTGGCCAGCGGCGATTTCGATCGCAACCGCTTGCCGGAACGGGTCGCCATCGTCGGCGTGGCCGCGTTGCCGCCGCTGTATCTGGATTTGCTGGCAGGGCTGGCTCGATACGTGGACGTGCACTGCTTTCTGCTCGACCCCTGCCGGGAATACTGGGGAGATATCCGGGCCGAACGCGATATCGCCCGGTTGGGGGAAGAAATCGACCCGGACGAAGCGTATCTGACGGTCGGCAACCCCTTGCTGGCCTCGCTGGGCAAGCAGGGGCGGGATTTTCTCGATCTGCTGCTGGGCTATTCGCGCGTGGAGTGGGATGGTTTCGTCGAGCCGGCCGGCGATGACGTGCTGCACGTTTTGCAGGCCGACATCCTGCATCTGCGCGAGCGGGGCGGGGACGACTGTCCGCCGTTGCCGCTGCGGCCGGATGATAGATCGATACAGGTTCATGTCTGCCACGGCCCGATGCGCGAGGTCGAGGTGCTGCACGACCGGTTGCTGGCGCTGTTCGAAGCGCAGCGGGATTTGCGGCCTGCGGATGTGATCGTGATGGCGCCGGACATTGCGACCTATGGACCGTTGATCGAAGCCGTATTCGATTCTGCGCCGCGCGAGCGGCGAATTCCGTTCAGTGTCGCCGATCAAGGCGTTCGCACCGAAAATCCGCTGGTCGAGGCATTTTTCGAGTTGCTGGATTTGGGCGGCGGCCGGCTCGACGCCGCTCAAGTGCTCGGCTTGCTGGATGTGCCGGCGACGCGGCGGCGGTTCGGTTTGTCCGAGGACGACCTGGAGCATGTCCGGCGCTGGGTACGAGAGGCCGGCATCCGCTGGGGGATCGACGCCGGCATCAAAAGTACCTGGGGGTTGCCGGCCACCGCCGAGCATACCTGGCGGGCCGGGCTGGATCGCTTGCTGCTCGGCTACGCGCTGCCGGGCGGTGGCCGGGATTTGTATGGCGATATCCTGCCCTACGACGAAGTGGAGGGCGGCGAGGCGCAGGCACTGGGACGCTTGCAGAGTTTTACCGAGGCGCTGTTCGGGCTGGACGGCCGCTTGCGGGAGCGCCGGCTGTTGGCGGAGTGGGGCACCGAACTGGATTCGGTGCTGGATCGGTTTTTCGAGCCCCGCGAGCGGGAGGAAAATGAACTGCAACTGATCCGCGAGGCGCTGAAAGCGATAGAAAGCAACGCCAAATTAGCGGGATTTGGCGAGCCGGTGACGTTGGCGGTGGTGAAGGCAGCGTTGCGCGGCCAGTTGAACGCTGTCGAAGGCCAACCGGGGCGGTTTCTGGGCAGCGGCGTCACCTGCTGCGCGATGGTGCCGATGCGCAGCATCCCGTTTCCGGTAGTGTGCCTGATCGGCATGAACGACGATGCGTATCCGCGGCCGCAGCGGCCGGTCGGCTTCGATCTGATGGCGGCCCGCTTCCGGCGCGGCGACCGTTCCCGCCGGCAGGACGACCGCTATCTGTTTCTGGAAACGCTGTTGTCGGCCCGCCGTTGCCTGTATCTCAGCTATGTGGGCCAGAGCATTCGCGATAATTCGCCGCTGCCGCCGTCGGTGCTGGTCGGCGAATTGCTGGATGTGGTGAACCGGAGCTTTCGGTGCGCCGGCGGCGGTCGGGCTAGCGAGCAACTGATCGTGCGCCATCCTTTGCAGTCGTTTAGTCGGCGCTATTTCAATGGCGATGAGCGTTTGTTCAGCTACGCGCGGGAATGGGTCGAGGCCAGCCGCCAAGCGGGGCGCGGCGAGCGGGACGCAGCGCCGCTGCTGGGTGGGGATTTGCCGGAACCGGAACCGGCGTTGCGGACGGTGACGCTGGAAGGATTGGCGCGGTTTTTCAAGAACCCCGCTCGCTGGTTGTTGCGCGAACGGCTGGGTGTCCGGCCGGAGCAGGGCGAGGAGGCGCTGGCGACCCGCGAGCCGTTCGTGCTCGATGGACTGGAGAATTATCAACTGTTTGGCCAAATGCTGGATTTGCATTTGGATCGGCGGCCGGTAGCGGAAATCGAGAAAATCGTGCGGGCGAGTGGAGCGTTGCCGCATGGGCAGGTCGGAGAATGCGTATTCGCCGAAGCGCAAGCGCGCGTGGTGCGATTTGCCGGACGGTTAGGGCGGACGCTGTCGCGTCGCGAAGCCGAGTGGTTGAACGTGGATTTGGCGCTGGATGAATTCCGGTTGACCGACCGCTTGACCGGGCTAACGCCGGCGGGGTGGGTGGGCTATCGGCTGGCGAGCATGAAAGCCGCCGATTATCTGAATCTGTGGTTGCATCATCTGGCCTTGAACGTGGCGGCGCCGGCCGGGGTGGCGCGGCAAAGCCATTGGGTGGCGGAGGATCGGGACGTGATTTTGAACCCGGTCGCGGAACCGGAGCAGCAACTCCGGGCGTTGCTGGCGCTGTATTGGCAAGGTTCGCGGCGATTGGTGCATTTTTTCCCGAAAAGCGCTCTCGCTTATATCGAACGGTTTCGCAAAGAACAGGATGCGGACAAGGCGTTGTGGTCCGCCCGCAAAGTGTGGGAAGGCGATGGGTATCGAGAAGGCTCGGCGGAACGGGACGATGCCTACTACCGGCTGGCGTTTCGGGATTCCGATCCGTTGGACGCGGAGTTCGTGGAATTGGCGGCAGCGGTTTTTGATCCGCTGTTTGCGCATGTTCGACCTGATGGCGAGGATGAGTAAAGAGGGTTGGGTTTGGCGCCGCGACATCGCTATCTGTTTGTATGTCTTTTGGTTTTTCGGTTGGTGTGTTTTGTTGTACAACATAACCACCGGAGAGTTATACGGAAATCTAATCGATCATTAGTTATGTGGCCAAGTTATGCGAAGGATACGAATAAATGAACCCCCCAAAAATAAATCCCCCAAAAGTCTTCATTTCTTACTCCCACGATTCAACAGAACATAAGAGGTGGGTGCTGGAGTTCGCCACTACTCTTAGACAAAGGGGAGTTGATGCAATACTTGACCAATGGGAGTTAAAGCCTGGGGATGACTTGCCGCATTTTATGGAAACGCAACTAGATCAAGCAGATTTTGCGTTAATGATTTGTACGCAAAAATACGTTGCGAAAGCTAACGCGGGAGCGGGAGGCGTTGGTTATGAAAAATGATAATGACTGCATCCATGTTATCGAGGATCGATAGCAACAAAGTTATTCCCATTATTCGCCAGAATGGAACAAAGGAACTGCCAACTTTTTTGAAGACCAAAGTATACATCGATTTTTCAAGAGACGAAGATGTTGAGTATAGCCTCGATGACTTGCTGAGGACATTGCTCAATGCCCCACTTTTCGAGAAACCAGATATTGGCAGCGATCCATTCCGACCAATGAAGCAAAATCGACCGGACCGAACATCTGATGGGGTGCGGCAGGTCATGACAGATGTAGCTGCTGCGTATGAAGGAACAAGTGAAGAATACCTTTCGTATGATAAATTGGTTAAGAAAACTACTCTATCGAGACTTACCCTCGACATATATATTAACCAAGCGATTGAGGAAGGTCTATTAGACCGATCAAAAACCTATCGAGCGGTAGTAATAACCAAAAAAGGTTTGCAGTATTTGGCAGACAGAGGGATCATCGAGAGGTAACCACAGCTTCAAAATAGACACCAAACCAAGCGGTAGAACCAATTAGCTCATCTTGCAGCCCATTGACTGCGTGGTCTTGTGCCGCTTACGCTGGCGTTAGCCGTTTAACCTTAGTAACGTATACAATGATGGATAAATGAGAATATATCTCGATAATTGTGCTTTTAATCGGCCATTTGATGGTCAAAGCCAGATTCGTATTCGGCTAGAGTCGGAAGCAAAATTGTATATTCAGGAGAAAATAAAGTCACGAGAAATAGAATTAGTGTGGTCTTACGTTTTGGATGTTGAAAACGAACATAACCCATTTGAAGAGAGAAAAAAAGCAATAGAAAAATGGAAAAGTATTGCTGTTATTGATGTTGAAGAAACTCGGGATTTGATAGTTACAGCAAATTCTCTTTTAAAAAAAGGAGTCAGGCCAAAAGATGCTTTGCATGTAGCATCAGCTATAGAAGGAAAGGCAAGCTATTTTCTAACAACGGATGACAAACTGATCAAGAAATTGTCGAATATATGTGAAATACAGATAATCAATCCAGTTGATATGGTTGGAATTATAGATGAACATGATGACTGACACCGAAATCAAGCTACAGGGAATAGAAGCGCTGATTAATGCGTTGGGAGAAGTTCAGGCCGAGAGATTTATCAATCTCATTTTGCGAGAACCTTTCGACTATACAGTATGGCAAAGAAAGTTATGGCCGGAGAAAAGCGTAGAGGAAATTAGTAACTTGGCCATGCAGAGCCGTAGAAAGCAGCAAAACGGTGATTGACGGGGCGGCGGTAAAGCGCCTTGATCTCGTATTGACCAATAGAAAGACAGAGTAGTCGTCCTGCCTATGAATGCCGATTCGTGATATGGAACGCCTCGACCCGCTTTACACGCCCCTGAGCGGCTTCAATCTGATCGAAGCCAGCGCCGGCACCGGTAAGACCTACACCATCACCGCTTTGTACGTGCGGCTGGTGGTGGAGGCGGCGATTCCGGTCAACCGCATCCTGGTGGTGACCTACACCAACGCCGCCACCAAGGAACTGCGCGACCGCATCCGCGAGCGACTGGTGCAAATCCGCTCCGCTTTCCTGCGTGGCCGCGCCGCCGAACACGACGATCTCGCCGTGCGGTTGCTGGATTTGATGGCGGACCGGGAGATCGCCATCCGCCGGCTGACCAACGCCGCACGCGGGTTCGACGAGGCCGCCATCTTCACCATTCACGGCTTCTGCAAGCGGGTGCTCGGCGATAACGCCTTCGAGAGCGGTCTGTCGTTCGAGACCGAACTGATGGCCGATACCGGCGACCTGTTAGGGGAAATCGTCGACGATTTTTGGCGGCGGGAGTTTTACACCGCTTCGCCGCTGGTGGTGCGCTATTTTCTGGACGAGGACTACAGCCCGGAGAAACTGCTCGGCCAGATCGAGCGCCATCTGGGCAAGCCGTATCTGCAAGTGGTCACGCCGAACGGGGAAGCGGACGGCGCGGCGCTCGAAGGGGCGTTCGTCGCCGCGTTCCGGCAGGCCCGCGATCTCTGGTTGCAGGATCGCGCCAGGATCGAAGACTTGTTGCTGAAATCGCCCAGCCTCAACCGGAAGAGCTATGGCCTGAAATCCATTCCCGGCTGGCTGGAAGCGATGGATAGCTATCTGACGGCGGAGGCGCCGAAGCTGGTGCTGTTCGAGAAGTTCGCGCAATTCACCACCGCCAAGCTGCAAACCTCGGTCAACAAGGGCAAAGCCGCACCCCGACATCCGTTCTTCGATGCGTGCGAGACGCTGAAAACCGCCTGCGAGGCGCTCGCCACGTATTGCCGCCATCAAATTCCGGTCAAGCTGCTGGCCTATTGCAACGCCGAGCTGGCGGTCCGCAAGCGACGGCAACAGGTGCAGTCCTACGACGATTTGCTGCTCGATCTGCACGAGGTGCTAAACAGCCCCCGGCAAGGTGCGGCGCTGGTCGAAACCCTGCATCGCCGCTATGCCGCCGCCCTGATCGACGAATTCCAGGACACCGA
>DEHU01000105.1 GCA_002352125.1 Competibacteraceae bacterium UBA2792
GCGAAGGTGTTGTCGGCCACGGTCAGGATGCCGCGTGAACGGGCCACGGCGGCGACCATCTCCAGATCCACCAGCTTGAGCAGCGGATTGCTGGGCGTTTCCACCCAAATCATCCGGGTTTTCGGGGTCAGTGCCGCTTCCAGCGCCGCCCGGTCGCGCAGATCGGAGTAGGAGAAAGTCAATCCGGCGCTGCGCCGCCGGACCTGCTCGAACAACCGGCGGCTGCCGCCGTAGATGTCGTCCAGCGCCACGACGTGATCGCCGCTGTCCAGCAGTTCCAGCACGGTGGACGTAGCGGCCAGACCCGAGGCGAAGGCGAAACCGGCATCGCCGCTTTCCAGATCGGCCACGCAACGCTCGTAGGCGAAGCGGGTCGGATTCTGGCTGCGGGAATACTCGAAGCCCCGATGCACGCCCGGACTGGATTGCACGTAAGTCGAGGTGGCGTAGATGGGCGTCACCACCGCGCCGGTAGTCGGGTCCGGCGACTGGCCGGCGTGAACGGCGCGGGTCGCGAAACCCAGGGGATGGAAAGGGTCGATCATGGGGAAGCCTTGCTAAAAGGGATTGAATTATCGGCGCAAATCACGAATCTCGTCGATTGCTCGCTGCGAGTCCTGGCAGGCGTGAAACGCCCACGGCCCGAGCTGGCCCCAGCAATTGACCGCACTGACCCAGCGCCGCGCTGCTTGATGCTTGGCCCGGTCCCGTTCGCGTTCCCTGACGGGCTTCGCCGGTGTGCGTATCGTAGACCCAATGCTGGCCGGGTTCCGCGAACGGGCTGCACAGGATCGGTTTGGCGACCGGCTGAATGGGGATTTCGGTTTGTTCGGCCAGCGGTAAAGGTTTTCTCGCCATCATTCCCCCGCTTGGGTTAGCACGTTGCGAACCAGCGATTCCGATAGCCAGATATTCCGCTGTCGCATCCGGTCAACCGCATCACGCAAGCGGATCGTTGCTCCAGCCTGTTTGGCGGCCAGCAATAGGCCAAGCGACCCGACCAAGCGCAATCCCGCGAGCCGCGCGAGCCGTCGCCCTTTCAGATCATCGATGCAGACGTTGGCAATACCCTCGGCCAACGCCAGCGAAATCACCGCCGCTTCACCCGGATCGAGCATTTCCACCATGAAAGGCGACAGCGTCGTCGCCGTCTCCCTTTTCTCTAGCCAGGATTCGGCTTCAAACCGTTCCACGCCAAACCCAAAGCGTCCTCCTTTTCGCAATTCTTCCGCAACCTCGAACGGTACGATGACGCAAGCGAACAAAGGTTTTAGAACGGTGAGATCATCCAGCGCGGCGAAAAGCGCCAGTAGCGGTGAAGTATTAATGACCAGGGCTTTTACCGAGTGCATTCGCTACATCCTCGGCCAATTCTTCAGGAGGAGTCTGAATCGGTGAAACGCCGTAGCGGTGTAAACTCAAGATGAATTCCACCCGTTCCATCCCTGCTAATCGGGCCGCATAGCCAGAAGACAATTTACCCATCTCGAATAGTTTCGCTGCCATAGCCATTCGAGCTTCCCGCTCGAATTCGTCGCGGCTCATTTGCATGGCGTCCGGTAACAAATCCGGGTATTCCACGATCATTTGCATGGTTTAACCTCCACTTCAATATCGTCCCGTTTCACCCAACCGATGCACCCGCATGACTTCGTTGCCGCGCGGGTCGATGACTTTGACCGCCACCCGGTGGTTTTTGCCGGCGGCGAAGGGCAGCGATACGGCGCGGCGAAGGCCGATTCGTCCACAACGGCCTTGAGGGCGCGGGCGAGTTTGTCTCAGGCGCTTTTGTTGGGGAAGAAGGCTTGCGTGATGCAGAAGATTTGGCCGTCGTAGTCGGAATCGACAAACCAGGCCGCGACCTTGTCGATGCGGATGGCGAGAATGGCGTTATCCACCGGGTTGTAGATGTCCACGCCTTCCAGGGTAACGGTGAACAGGCCGTCGGGCGCTTGGCTTCCGGCCAATCCGGGTCAGCGTCGAACGGCACTTCCCATTCGTACCAACCGGCGAAGCGGGCATCGACGGTTAGCTTGAGCTTGGGATCGCGGTGGGCGGGCGGCGGCAGCCAGCGGCGGCGGTCGGCTTCGGTGACGGCTTTCGCGACTCCCCCCTTTTGCAAAGGGGGGTCGGGGGGGATTTCTCTAGCCAGTGCCGTGTTCAGCGTCACCAATTTCTCGTCGAAAATGGGCTGGTGCTTGGCGAAAATGGGATCGAGCGCGGCGGTTTGGGCGATGGATTTGAGGGTGATGTGCAGGACGGTTTCGCAATCGAGCCTTGTGCGAGGAGCCATCGGTATTCCTCAAACAATCAATCGAGCCAAATTAAGGTCGCCATGCGTCCGGTGCGGCTCTCGCGGCGATAGGAAAAAAACCGCTCCGGTTCGCCGAACGTGCAGAATTCCCCGCCATAAACCGCCGTTATGCCCAAACGCCGCAACTGCCGCCGCGCCAGCTCGTACAAATCCGCCAGCCAGCGCCCCGCCGGGGACGGTTGAAAGCAAACGGCGTTGTCGGCATCCAGCTCCAAAAACGCGGCGCGCACCTCATCGCCCACCTCGAACGCCGCCGGGCCAATCGCCGGTCCCAGCCAGGCCAGCAAT
>DEHU01000208.1 GCA_002352125.1 Competibacteraceae bacterium UBA2792
GCGCTGCAAATCCTGCAAGCGCTTGAAACTGATGTCGTCCATGCCGGCCTCGGCGGTGCTGCCCGCCAGTTGCGCCTTGTACTCGTCCTGATCCAGGGTCACCAGCGGATCGCCGGCATTCACTGTCTGGCCTTCCTTGAAATGAAGGGTCGCCACCCGGCCAGCGATTTCCGGGCGGATCATGACCGTCTCGTCGGCTCGCAACGTACCGACCGCCGTGACCTCGACATTCAGGGTGGTGCGGGTCACTGGTGCGGCTTTGACTGGCATGGGCGGTGGTTCGGGCGGTTTCTGTTGGGCCAGGGCCAACCCTGCGAACAAAACGAATACGGCGCCCGGTGCGGTGCGTTTCAGTATCTCATTCATGAAGTTTTGAACGGTTCTGGCCGAAGCTATTCGGCGTCATGAGAGTCGTTGCCGCGTCCGTTCCGGGACGATAAGGGTAGAGCACTGGCCCGGTGGCTCAGGCTGGCGATACCAATTTCGCCAATGCCTCTCGCGCCTGGTCGTAGTGCGTTTCCAGTTGCCGCAGCAAGTCGGCGGTGCCTTCCAGTTGCCGCCCCCGCCCCCGCTGTTCCATTTCTTTGCACGCAGCCGCCAGCTCGATTGCCCCCAGGTTGGCGCTGCCCGATTTGAGGCTGTGTGCCGCTTGCCGCAACATCTCGGGATCTGCATCAGCGATGCCGTCCCGTATCTGCTGGAGCAGCTTGAGGGAATCGTTCAAATATAAGCCGATGATCTTGCTCAGCAGATCGGGAGCCCCAGGCCGCTGCAAGGCGCGAATTTGATCCAGGGCACGCTTGTCCAGCGGGGAAGCAGCCGGAGTGGGCGCGGGCGCTGGAGCGGGCGCCGCCGGCGCCGGCGCGGTGGCTGCAACGTTGAGGGCTACGGAGACGGGGGGGGAGAGAGGTAACGGGAGGGGGACAGATATAAGTTTTTCATCTGTAATCCTGGGTAGCCAGCGGTCCAGCTTGGCAGCCAATTGCTCCTGCCCGAATGGCTTACTCAAATAGTCGTCCATCCCTGCTTTTAGGCATTGCTCCTGGAAGCCTTTGACGACGTTGGCGGTAAGCGCGACGATGGGCAAGCGCGGCCGGTTTTCGGTCTGTTCCCAGCGACGGATTGCAGCGGTGGCGGCAAAGCCGTCCAGCACTGGCATCTGGCAATCCATCAGGATCAGATCATACGGGTTCCGGGTCACGTTTTCGACCGCTTCCTGACCGTTGGCCGCCACCTCGATCTGGCAGCCCAGCAGCTCCAGTACGGCCAGCGCCATTTCCTGGTTGACCGGGTTGTCTTCAGCGACCAAAATCCGGCCCGCGAAACGGGGCTGGGGGGCGCTCGGCGAAATTGGGCGCAGACTGACCGGCTCGGCTGTCCGGCTCAGCAGCCGGCATAGGGCTTTACGCAGCTCGGCTTGGCGCACCGGTTTGTACAGCAGACCCTGTATCCCAGCCTGAACCGCCATCTCGGCCGGGGTATTATTGCCCTCATTTGAAGAGAGCAGCACCAGCTTGAGCCCGGCCAGCGTGGAATCGGCGCGAATGTGCCGAGCGAATTCGAGGCCATTCATTTCAGGCATCTGCATATCCACGAGCGCCAGATCGTAGGGTTTGTCCGTCCGTGCGGCCTCATTCAGCAGGGTCAACGCTTGAGGCCCGTTTTCCGCCTCGTCGCTCGCCAAGCCCCAGGCCATCGTTTGCCGCCGCAGGATTTCACGATTGGTCGCGTTGTCATCCACGATCAAGACCCGTGCGCCCCGCGCATCGGCCTGCTCCGACCAGAGAGGGCGCACGCTTGCTATTGGCCCAGACAGCGGCAGTATAAACCAGAATCGAGAACCCGCCCCAGATGCGCTCTCTACCCCGATCTCCCCGCCCATCAACCGCACGAGCTGACGGCTGATGGCCAACCCCAACCCGGTGCCGCCATAGCAGCGGGTTGTGGAGCCGTCCGCCTGAGTGAAGGCATTGAAAATCCGAGCTTGCGCTTCTGGGGAAATCCCGATGCCGGTGTCTTGAATTTCAAAGCGTAGTCGCGGCGTGACCGCGTCCTGATCCAGGATATGCAGCCGGATAATTACTTCGCCTTGTCGGGTAAACTTGATGGCATTGCCGACCAAGTTCACCAAAATCTGCCGAAGCCGTGCCGGATCGCCCTGCACCGGAACCGGCAAAGCCAGCGGTAGATCGCTGATTAAATCCAACCCCTTCTCGTGCGCTCGTCCTGCCAGCAGTGCCGCTGTATCCTCTATCAGTTCCCGCAGATCGAACGGTATCGTCTCCAGCTCCAGCCGTCCGGCCTCGATTTTGGAAAAATCCAGAATGTCATTGACGATCGCCAGCAATGACCGGCCCGATCCTAGGATCGTGTTCACGAACCGCTGCTGCTGGACGTTCAGCGGGGTGCCCAGCAGCAGCTCCGCCATGCCGAGCACCCCATTGAGAGGGGTGCGAATCTCGTGGCTCATTACCGCCAGGAATTCGGACTTGGCACGATTGGCTGCCTCGGCCGCTTCCTTCGCTTCCCGCAAGGCGCGTTGTGCCTTGACTTGGCGCTCGCGATCTTGCAAGCGAGCGGCCATCTCGTCGAACGCGGCCGCGACTTGGCCGATTTCACCATGTGGTTCCAGATCGATGCGATAGTCCAAATCTCCGTGAGCAATTTTTTGGACCCCAGTTTGTAAGCGTTTCATCGGCTGGAGAAACTCGCGCTCTAAAAGAGAAGTGACCACCCTGGCGATCAGCAGACCGACGACCAGCGATCCGGCCAGTAACACCCACCAAGCGATCCGGCTGGCGGCATAGGCTTCAGCTTGTGGGATTTCGGTGATGACGACCCAAGGGGCGTCGGGCACGGGAACCGCTGTTCCCACGACTGGCCTACCATCCAAATCCCGGTATTCCCCAGCGCGGGGCTTGCTGGCCTCGCGCACCAAAGCCCACAGCTCGGGGCGCTCGTCCAACCGGGTTTGGGCCAGCACGATACGGGGATCGGAATGGGCGATGATCCGTCCGTTTTGGTTGACCAGATAGGAAATGCCAGACTTGCCGAAATGGAGGTTGGCTACCACATCCCGCAACACCTTCATGTCTAGCCGGGCGGCGATCACGCCATCGCTGGCCACCGGCAAAGCCAGAATCAGATAGGCTTCTTCGCTGGCGGAAAACTGCACGTCCCCGACATAGCTGCGACCCCGCCGGGCCTGCACGAACCAGGTCGATTGCGGAATGGTGAACAGATTGGCCAACACCGCATTCTGCCTCGGCGCATGAGCCAATACCTGACCGGCGGCATTTAGATAGATGATTTCCAGCAAGGCGGGATTCTGGCTTTGCAGCGCTTCTAACTTAGAGGCATGCTCGGGGACCATTTCGTCTTGGCCGAACAAAGCCAGCACCCGCAGCATCGCCTGTTCTCGTGCCAAAAACTCGCCAACGGTTTGCGCCGCTCGTTGAGCCGCTTCCTGCTGACGGCCCTGCCAACCCGCCTGCTCGGTGTACTTCACCAGATACCCGACCGCGACCAGCCCGGACAAAAGCAACGTCAGCAGCACGGCGCTAAACACCGCCAACAAACGCCAGCGCAGGCTCCTCCACAACCGTGATCGAGGTCTATCCGGAATCACTTTATCGCCTATCGACCACCCGCGAGAAAGCGCGACCAGGTCTCATCGTGCAATTTTTGCCCTTCTGGACCGAGCGGAAGCAGAATCTCCGCCATTTTGAGCAAGTCGTTAGATGGGAAGATCGCAGGATCGTTTCGGATTTCGGGCTCGATAAACGAAGTCGCCGCGTCGTTTGGAGCGGCGTAGTGAATTTCGTTGACGAACAGAGCGATGATCTCGGGCCGCAACAGGAAATTGATGAAAAGCTCGGCGGCGCGCTGGTCGGAACTTTTGGCAGGGATCGCAAAATGGTCTCCCCAGAGCACGCTCCCCTCCTCTGGCAGAACGTAGCGCACGGCGGAATTTTTTTTGCGCAGCCGTTCGAGATCCCCCGAAAAGCCGTAGAGTATGACCACTTCACCGCTGGCGAGCATATCGTCCAGCACTTGGGTATCGTAATCCATGATCCGGGCACGCGACTTGATCTGCTCAAGGCGTTCGAGTGCCGCAGCCAGTTGCTCGGGATTTTCGGAGTTGACCGAATATCCTAGCGATTTCAATGCAATACCGAGCAGATAGCGCTGCAGGCTCCAAATGATCAGCTTGCCCGCGAAACGCTCATCCCACAGATCGGCCCAGCGGGTAACCGGCTTTTCCACCAGATCGGAGCGCACCAGCAACCCGGTCGTACCCCAGTTGAACGGTATGGTATAGATGTTGCTTGGATCGAACGATAGATCGCGGAAGTTGGCGGAGATGTTTTTGAAGTTCGGCACGTTTCGGTAGTCGATCTTGGCCAATAGACCATCGGCGATCAGCGCGGGGATATCTTGGGTTTCCACGGCAACCACATCATACACTTTGCCTGCCCGCAAGTTCGCGACCGCCTCCTCGCCCGAGGCATAAGTCACGTACTTGACTTTGATGCCGTACTCTGCGGCGAACGCATCGAATACCGCTTGCGGCATATCGTCCGCCCAGTCGTAATAGACCAATTCCCGCATCGGCGGCGGCGACGCGAGGGATGGAGAAGGCTTGTGGTCGTCACAGGCCGTGGCCAGTATCGCGGCCAAGCCCAGCAACCCCCACAGAGTGGCCGCCGACCATCTTCTCTTCGAGATCATCCACCCTAGCATGGTGAGCGCGCGCATCAGTGGCCCTTTTCATGTTGGCTGCTGGCGAGAAAGCGCGCCCACAGCTCGGTGTAGCGCTTTTCGCCCTCCGGGCTGACCGGCAGGATGATCTCGGCGTTCCTGAGGTACTCGTTCGGCGGAAAAATGATCGGATCGTTGCGCAGCTTCGGATCCACCGACGAGCGGGCGGCCTCATTGGTGGTGGCGAAATGCAAGACGTTCGTCACTTGCGCGCTCATTTCGGGACGGAGGATAAAATCGATATAGGCTTCGGCCGTGGATTTGCGCGTGGTGCTGGCTCCGATCACCAAGCTTTCGCCCCACAGGATGGCGCCGTCCTCGGGCAAAATATAAGTGATGTTCGGGTTCCCTTCGCGCGCCACCAAGGCGTCGAACGACCAGCCAAACGCCATGACGGCCCGATTCTCGACCAGCGCGGGGGCGATACTGGCGGCTTCGGCGGGCCAGATCGTCAAGGCGGCTTTCCGCGCGAGCAAGAAGTTCAGCGCCGCCTCCAGTTCGGCTGGCGCTTCGGAGTTGACCGAATACCCCACCGCCTTCAGCGCGACGGGCACGGCATTGCGCGGCATATCCCACAGCGCCGTCTTGCCGGCGGCGCCCAAATCCGCCCAGCGACCGACCGGCCTCGTCGCTTCATCGGTGCGCACCAACAGGCCGATGGTTCCCCACCGGAACGGGATCGAGAACCTGTTATTGGGATCGTACACCAAGTCGCGAAAGTTGGCGGCGACGTTCTTGAAGTTGAGCACGTTGCGATAATCGACTTCGGCCAGCAGACCGCCGGCCACCAATGCGGGCATAAGTTCGTTGCCGATCACAGCAACATCGCATTTCCCGCCGCGCAGGGCTTCGGCAAACGCTTCCTGAGTCGGAAGAGGCACGTATTTGATCTTGGTGCCATATTCCTTTTCGAAAGCTTCCATCACGGGTCGGACCTGATAATCAACCCAGTCGCAATAAGCGAGTTCCCTGGCCGGCGACCAGGCCGGCGCGGCGGGCCGATCATCGCAAGCGGCCAGCGCCAGCGCTGCAAACAAGACCAAGAATATCCTTGCCCGGCGTCGCATCTCGCTCGCTCTCATCGCTCAGCCTCCGGCATCAAGCGGTTCCAGATTTCGCTATACCGACTTTGTATCTCCCCGGTAACCGGAGCATACCATTCGCCTTTGTCGAAATCCCCCTTGGCTGGGAATACCACCGGATTGTCGCGGATCTCCGGGCGAACAAAGGCCAAGGCAGCCTCGTTGGCGGTGGCGTAATAGTATTCGTTGACGATTTGCGCGCTGATCTCAGGTCGCAACAGAAAATTCAGAAACACCTCAGCGGTATACCGGTTCGGACTAGCGGCGGAAATCACCAGACTGTCGCCCCAGAGAATGGCGCCTTCCTCGGGCAAGATGTAGTGGATGGCCGGGTTTTTGCCGCTGGCGTACACCGCGTCACCGGTCCAGCCTATCATTATCATGGCCTCGCCGCTGACGAGCTTGGCAGTCGCCTTATCTGCTTCGACTTCCACGAACGACACCGAAGGCTTGAGCGCCCGCAACCGTTCCTCGGCGGCCCGCAGTTGTTCGGGATCCAGGGAATTGATCGAATAGCCCAACGATTTGAGGGCAATACCGATCAATTCGTGCTGGAGTGGACGGGCGAGCACCTTACCAGCATAGCGCGGCTCCCAGGCATCGGCCCAGCGGGTGATGGGTTTCTGCGCGAGATCGTCGCGCACCAGCAAGCTGGTGGTGCCCCAATTGTACGGGACTGAATGCCGATTGCCCGGATCGAAGATCAAGTCGCGAAAATTGGGCGAGATGTTCTTGAAGTTGGGGATATTGCGATAATCGAGGGTCGCGATCAGACCCTCGCGCGTCAGCGACGCAAGATAGTTGTTATCGATCGTGGCGACGTCGAAGCGTCTTCCCGTCCGAAAGCTCTCGGCCGCTGCCTCGGTGGAATCGTACAGCTCGTAAACCACTTTGACGCCAAACTCTTTGGCGAACGCATCCAGCACGGTCTTGGGCATGTAATCTGCCCAACTGTAAAACACCAAATTCTTCGCCAACTGCGGCGGCTTGGGTTCGGGGGACTGACTCGAATCGCAACCGGTCAATCCGCCGAGAAGCAGGCCCAAAATCGCTGCCCACAACTTGACCCACTTCTTATTCATTTGGCCACCTTGCGCTTCCGCTCAGGGGTTGAAACGCATTCGCCCTAAAACAGCATCGCGCCGACGATGGCGTACAACAACGCCGGCAATAGATTGCCCACATGGATCCGACCGATTTCCAACAAGTTGATTCCGATGCCGAGAATCAACAATCCACCGGTGGCGTTGACGGCGTCCAGCACCGCCGGTTGCGACAGGAACGCCAATTGTGCCGCCAGCAGGGTGATGCCGCCCTGCACCACCAACACCGGCAGAGCCGAGCACATCACCCCGACTCCCAACGACGAAGCCAACGCGACCGAGGCCACGCCATCCAGCAGCGACTTGACGAGCAGCACGCTGGAATCGCCGACCGTGCCATCCTGGATCGAACCGACGATGGTCATCGCCCCGGTCAAATACAACAGGGTGGCCGTCACGAAGCCTTCGACGAAACGGCTGGAATTGGAACGTAATGCCCGACTCAGGATTTCGGCCAGATTATCCAGCCGTTGTTCTATCCGCAGCAGTTCGCCCGTGACGCCGCCCAGCAACAGGCACCCGATGGCCAACAGCGCATGATGAGCCTCTAGCGCCATGCGTAGCCCGATGGTGACCACCGCCAACCCCAAAGCTTGCATCAGGATGATCTTGATTCTTTCCGGCAACCGCGCGCCCGCCGCTAGGCCGACGGCGCTGCCGATCACCACCGCACCCGTGTTGACCAACGTTCCAAGCATCGAAATTTAACCTTTAGGTAGCTGGGCCTTATGAGTTACGAGGAAGCGGATGACTGCGATTGTGGCGGTATCCACCCGCCGGCGGCGAAGCGATTCCGCGCCCTCGATCTCGATCTCGAAAAAACCAGAGCGGACGACCCGATACCGGTTTCTCTCACCGATCTCTTCTCCGAGAGCGACGCTTCGCCGCGCCGGTTTCGGATTCGCTGGCTCGATCCGTTCTGCGCGATGCCACAGCCCAACCCGGTTATGACTGATATTGCAAAACTTTTCAAGGACACCCAAACTGGGGTGACAGTTTCCACCGCGAAGCGATAATTTTACAATTTCGGCTGCCCAAGCCCCAACTATCGCTGCTCCAGGCTGAGCAATGGGTTTGGAAAGCGTCGATAGCGCAGAGAATTGGCTCTGGCGACCCCTTGGGATAGCCCGAAGACCTGCCACCAGTCCTTGCGCTTGAGCGACAAAGATCCCCTACACAGCCGAGCCTGTCCGTCAACTCGACTCCCAAGAAAAAAGGTTATGTCATGAGCCCAAAATTGGTAGCGTTGCTTACTGGGATGTTATGGACCGCAGCAACCGTGGCGACTCCCGCCGATATTTTGCTTTTCGACGATTTTGATTCCGAAAACGGTGGCCAAGGCGTTCTCGTTTACAATGGATTCAAAAATTGGAACGTGATTAACGGCAACGTCGCTTTGCTGGGCGAAGGGTTTTTTGACATCTACCCGGGACATGGTTTGTACGTGGATCTGGGAGGATCGTCCACCGACACTCCCGGCGTATTGGTTTCGAAGAAACGATTCACCTTGTATCCTGGCATCTCGTACACCCTAAGCTTCGAGTTGGGAGGCAACCCCAACAACTCGGGTTCCACCGACACCGTTCGAGTATCTCTAGGCAAAGCTTATCGAGAGAGCTTCACGTTACTAAATACCGACCCCTTGACCAAGATCACTCGGATTATCACCGTCGATACCCCAGTTAGCGGGAATCTTCGATTCAAAGATATCGGTAGCCGGGGAATAGACAGCGAAGGTTTGATTCTCGACAGCATAGCCCTAGTTGCGGTCTCGGATGCCGAGAGCGAATGCAAGATAGCGCGCGTGACTGCAAACCCGAACACGCTCTGGCCACCGAACCATCAAATGGTGCCGGTCGAGATAACCGTCGCAACAACTGGCACCTGCAATCAGCCGCCGGGCTGTCAAATTCTCTCGGTAAAAAGCAACGAACCGGACAACAGCACCGGCGATGGCGACACGGAACCCGACTGGGAAATAACCGGGAAACTGACCTTGAGCCTTCGTGCAGAGCGTTCTGGCAACGGTGACGAACGGGAATATGTCATCGCGACGCAGTGCACTGACGAGACCGGCCTTCGCTCCACGAAGGACGTAATCGTCACCGTACCACACGACCGTGGCAAGGGTAATTAAAGCCCGGCTGTATCAGGCAAGGTGCCGGCCGATCACGACAGACACCCTTGTCTCTGACGATCAGGACCACACGGAAACTGGGCGCGTTCGTCGCTGGCGGGGAGCGCACTCGGTTGGGCGCACTTGATGATCGGCTGCAACCTTTATTACGGCTAGCCTAATAGCATTTTGATACCAACCAGCGCCAGAAAACCGGCAAATACCCTTTTTAACATCTCCGTCGGCAGGGTATGGGCAAATTTCGCGCCCAGCGGTGCAGACAGCATGCTGACCAGCGCGATGCCGGCCAGTGCTGGACCGTAGACGTAGCCCAGGCTCCAGACCGGCAGATTGGCGGTGTTCAGGCCGGTGACGACAAAGCCGATGGAGCCAGCGAGCGCGATAGGCAGACCACAGGCCGCCGAAGTCGCAACCGCTTGGCGGATCGAGACATTGCACCACGTCAGAAACGGCACGGTCAGCGAACCGCCACCGATGCCGACGATGGCCGACACCGCGCCGATCACCCCACCGACAGCCAGCATGCCCGACGTGCCCGGCAAATTGCGGTGCGAGGCTGGCTTGGCGCCAAAACCCATCTGCGCCGACATGGCTAACACGAAAAGGGCGAACACTTTTTGCAGGGCAAAACTGGACAAGGCATCGGCCACGGCCGCGCCCAACCAAGCCCCGACGACGATGCCCGGCGTCAGTTGCCAGAAAACCGGCCACAGCACCGCACCCCGTCGATGATGGGCGCGCACCGAAGAGATGGACGTCACAACGATGGTCGCCAGCGAGGTACCGATGGCCAGGTGCATGATGATCGCGTCGTTCATGCCCTGGCCACGAAAAATCCAGGCCAGTGCTGGAACGATAATTAGCCCGCCGCCCACGCCGAGCAGACCGGCCATGACGCCGGCGAACGCGCCCAACACTAAATAAAGCAACAGAGTCAGTAAAATATGTTCCAAGGTAGGATTATCCTTTATCGTGACCGTTCGTTCCGAAGAGAAGCGCGCGCCCGATGTATGGTAAATTTCGCCACGAAGCAACCGGCGCGCACACCGCGCGCGAAACGGTCATTGTAAGAGCGGATTACCGGGTATGTCCCCGTCTCGATCACCGATTCCGTGGCGTCCGTCCGCCTCGGGCGACAAAAGAACAGCGAGGAGCATGCAAAGGCATGAAAATCAATAAAGTCTGCGTATTGGGTGGCACGGGTTTCGTCGGTCGACATCTGGTGGCGCGGCTGGCCAACCGAGGCTACAAGGTCAAGGTTCTGACCCGGCATCCGCAACGGCACCGGGAAATCGAGGTGTTGCCCAACACCACGTTGATCGAAGCGGACGTCCACGATCCTACCGTGCTCTTGGAAAACTTCTCCGGCTACGACGCCGCAATCAATTTAGTGGGCGTTTTGCACGAGTACCCCCGCCAGAGCTTCCGCGCTGTCCACGCCGAATTACCCGGCAAGGTGGTAGAAGCTTGTCGAGCGGCCGGAGTCAAGCGCCTGCTGCACATGAGCGCCCTGCACGCCGACGCTGCCAAGGGGCCAAGCCAATATCTTTTTACTAAGGGCGAAGGCGAGCAAGCGGTAATGCGGGCGGAAGGTTTGGCGGTCACCTGCTTCAAACCGTCGATCATTTTTGCGCCCGACGACAATTTCTATAACCAGTTCGCCAACCTGCTCAAGACGTTCCCCGTTTTGCCGCTGGCTTGCCCGGACGCCCGATTCGCCCCGATCTACGTCGGCGACGTAGCCCAAGCCTTTGAGGTAGCGCTGGAGAACGATACGACCATCGGCCAGAGCTACGAACTGTGCGGACCGCGCGTCTATACCTTCAGAGAAGTGGTCGAGGATATCGCCCGGATGCTGGGCTTGAAGCGGCTGGTGGTCGGTCTGCCGGACTCGATGGCGCGATTGCAAGCCAAGGTGTTGGGCTTGTTGCCGATCAAAGTCTTTACGACCGACAACTATCTGTCGCTACAAGTGGATAGCGTTTGCGGCTGCAACAGCCTAGATGCTTTGGGCATCACCCCGCACTCGGTCGAAAGCATCATGCCGATGTACTTCGGCGGCATGATCCAGCGTCGGCGATACGATTCCTTACGCAAAGTTGCCGGCCGCGACTGAAAAACCACGCGCAAACCCTTCGCTCGCTTGCGGGGGCGAAGGGCCTCCGCGAAAGGCCGCACAAAAGCGCTCCGAGCCCGATTACATTTCCGAATCGCTCTCAAAGATCCCCTGCGCTTTTCCTGGTCGCTTCAGAAGCTGCCCAAAATGCTTCTGTAAGATGTCCAATCGCGCAATCCTTCGAAAATGACGCGCCTGAACGTGCCTTTCAAACGGCTCACTCTTTAGGTCCTCGCTCTCTTATGGCATCCCATGCGCCGGTCCAAAACCGTAGGCCGTGGGATGTTAGGTTCTTTGCGAGAATCTCGATATCCACCTCGGATTGAGGCGCGTACTCATTAGTCTCCAATTTTCCGATGCTGACTCCTTTGTAATTGTGCAGCTTGTCTTCGGACCATTTAGGCGTCACATAGTGCATCAGTTCGTGATAAATGATTTTCGCCAAAAGGATGGGAGACGCCTTTTTCTTTACGAAAACACCGTGGGGGGTTTTATCCGCCAAGGCATCGACCTGAATGAATTGGCCACTCGTGCCAACAATTTCCTCGTCACCGACATAGGCTTCGCTGCAAGACTGCACACCAATAGGCTCCGAAGTCAATCCGCCCGCATCTTGCCGATGGCCGGCGTTGCCGAAATCGGTCCCGACAAAACCAAAAAGTGGGGTGGGTACAACATAGACCGCAAGATCTCTTGAAGCGATCGGTGGTTTCGTATATCGATTGGTGACCACCACCGAGCCAAATTTAACTTTATTTTTACTATTTGAGTCGTACAGCTTGACAACCGGTTTCATTAAGTTTGAAACCTCCGAGCACAATTGACCCCAACCATAATGCATCTGATACGGATTGAGCAGCCAGATTTGCAACGCCATATCGCACTCCAAATATTTCCGGTTTCGGTGGACGGATCGAGCCGCAACTGATAATTCAATATAGCAGACGCCGGGACCGATACCCCTAAATCGCTCGCGCCGCGCTACCGCCCCAGCACTGGTGCTAAAAACCGCCCGGTATGACTGTCCGGGTGACGAGCGATCTCCTCCGGTGTACCCACCGCCACTATTTCCCCGCCCCCGCCCCCGCCTTCTGGCCCTAAATCGATGATCCAATCAGCGGTCTTGATTACGTCCAAATTGTGTTCGATCACGACAATCGTATTGCCCCGGTCCCGCAATTCGTGCAGCACTTTCAACAACTGCTCGATGTCGTGGAAATGCAGGCCAGTGGTCGGTTCATCCAGAATATAAAGCGTCTGGCCAGTATCGCGTTTGGACAACTCGCGCGCCAATTTCACCCGCTGCGCTTCGCCGCCGGATAGCGTCGTCGCGTTCTGGCCCAACCGGATGTAGCTTAATCCGACATCGGTCAGCGTTTGCAGCTTGCGCGCTACCATCGGCACCGCCTGATAGAACGCCAAAGCATCCTCGACCGTCATCTCCAATACTTCGTGGATGTTGCGGCCTTTGTAGCGAATATCTAACGTTTCCCGGTTATAGCGCTGGCCTTTGCACTGGTCGCAGGGCACGTAAATATCCGGCAGAAAGTGCATCGCCACCTGAATCACCCCATCGCCCTGACAGGCTTCGCAGCGCCCGCCCTTAACGTTGAAGCTGAACCGCCCCGGCTGGTAACCGCGCGCCCGCGACTCCGGCACCCCGGCGAACAGCTCGCGAATCGGGGTAAACAAGCCGGTATAGGTCGCTGGATTGGAGCGTGGCGTGCGGCCGATGGGGCTTTGGTCGATGTTGACCACCTTGTCCAACTGCTCCAGCCCCAGCAGATCGCGGCATGGCGCGGGCGCTTCGTTGGCGTTGTTCAAATCGCGGGCGGCGTAGCGGTACAGCGTGTCGTTGATCAAGGTGGATTTACCGGAGCCGGATACGCCGGTGATGCAGGTCAGCAACCCCAGCGGAATGTCGACGGTCAGGTTTTTCAGATTGTTGCCGCTGGCGCCGATAAGGCGTAACTGTTTTTTGGGATCGGGCGCGGTGCGCTTAGCCGGTAACTCGATCCGCCGCTGCCCCCCGAGAAAAGCGCCGGTCAGCGATTCGGCATGAGCCACGATGTCGGCGGGTGTGCCTTGCGCCACCACCCGGCCGCCGTGAACGCCCGCGCCCGGCCCCATGTCCACGACGTGATCGGCGGTGCGAATCGCGTCCTCGTCGTGCTCGACCACAATCACCGTGTTGCCGAGATCGCGCAGCCGCAACAGGCTGGCCAGCAGCCGCGCGTTATCGCGCTGATGCAGACCGATGGACGGCTCGTCCAGCACGTACATCACCCCGACCAACCCTGCGCCGATCTGCGACGCTAGCCGGATGCGTTGTGCCTCGCCGCCCGATAGGGTGTCGGCGCTGCGCTCCAGGCTCAGATAATCCAGCCCGACGTTGACCAGAAAGTTCAGCCGCTCGCCGATTTCCTTGACGATCTTGACTGCGATTTCGCCGCGCCGGCCCGGCAGGTTCAGTTGGACGAAGAACTCGCGCGCCACGCCGATGGGTAACGCGACGATCTCCGGCACGCTCCGGCCGGCCACGAACACATGGCGCGCGGAACGGGTCAAGCGTGCTCCCTGGCAGGACGGACAGGGCCGGCTGCTCAGATATTTCGCCAACTCGTCGCGGACCTGATTGGATTCGGTTTCCCGGTAGCGGCGCTGCATGTTGGGAATCACGCCCTCGAATGGATGATGCCGGATGAAAAGATTCCCCCGGCTATTGGCGTATTCGAACCCAATATTCTCCTGGCCGCTGCCATAGAGAAGGATCGTACGGATCGGTTCCGGCAATTCCTGGAACGGCTGTTCGACATCGAAGCTGTAATGCCGCGCCAAACCCTCGATCAGATGGAAATAAAAGGAATTGCTGCGGTCCCAACTGCGCACCGCGCCGTGCGCCAAGCTCAGATGCGGATGCACGACCACCCGCTCGGGGTCGAAGAATTGTTTGACGCCCAACCCGTCGCACTCCGGGCAAGCCCCGACCGGGTTGTTGAACGAGAACAGGCGCGGCTCCAACTCGCTCAGGCTATAGCCGCACATCGGGCAAGCGAAGCCAGCGGAAAACAACAGTTCCGCCCGATCCGGTTCGTCCAAGAACGCGATCCGGGCGATGCCGCCGGCCAGTTTCAGCGCGGTCTCGAACGACTCCGCCAACCGCAACCCCAAATCATCGCGAACCTTGAAACGGTCCACCACCACTTCGATGGTGTGTTTGCGACGCAAATCCAGCGGTGGCGGGTTGTCCAGCTCGACCACTTCGCCGTCGATGCGGGCACGCAAAAACCCTTGGGCGAGCAATTCTTGCAACAACTTGACGTGCTCGCCCTTGCGCTCCTTCACCACCGGCGCCAGCAGCATCAATCGACTGCCCTCCGGTAAGGCCAACACCTGATCCACCATCTGCCCCACAGTTTGGGCGTCCAGATCGATACCGTGATCCGGGCAACGGGGGATGCCGGCCCGCGCGTACAGCAGCCGCAGATAGTCGTAAATCTCGGTGATTGTTCCGACCGTGGAACGAGGATTGTGCGAAGTAGATTTCTGTTCGATGGAAATCGCCGGCGACAGCCCCTCGATGTGATCTACGTCCGGCTTTTCCATCAGCGACAGGAACTGCCGGGCGTAGGCCGAAAGCGATTCGACGTAACGGCGCTGACCCTCGGCGTAGAGCGTGTCGAACGCCAGCGAGGATTTGCCGGAACCGGACAGGCCGGTGATGACGATCAGCCGGTTGCGCGGTAGGTCGAGATCGATGTTTTGCAGGTTGTGGGTGCGAGCGCCGCGAATCTTGAGGGTGTCCATGCGACCGGGTTCATCCCGCAATGTGGAAATCGTCAAGTGTCTTCCTGCTCAGGATGTTGCTGGCTGCGATGTGAAACGGGCTGGAACTCCATGCTGCACCGAGTCCGCATCATGAAGATCCGGTTTGGACGCCAACGCAATAAGACGCCACCCGAAAATCGCCTCCTCCCGCGCCTTAGGCTTTTTCAATCAAACCTGGAACCGCATCGACTTCCAGAACCGTGCGCGGCGAACGACTGAGAACCGCTTCGACGATAGCCTGATTAGTGATGAGTCGCCGACTGTCGATCTGCCCATCGCGCACGGCCTTGGTCCACGGCAAGGCGTTTTTGCCCCAGGACTCAACGATCTTCGCATCGCTCAGTGGATCACGGCTCAT
>DEHU01000297.1 GCA_002352125.1 Competibacteraceae bacterium UBA2792
GCCGTCAGCGGCAGAAACAGCACGCCGATGCCATCGATGCCGACGTGGTAACCGAGCCAAGGGAGGATCTCGACCCGCTCCACGAACTGCATCCCCGGCGCGTGCGGCTGAAACCGGGCGACCAATTGCACCGCCAGCACCAGCTCCACGCTCGCCGCCGTCAAGCCCAATGCGAACGCGGTCCGCGCATCGCGCGCGCGAAAATCGGCGACGATTCCGAGTAGCGGAACCGCCAGCAGCGTACTCAGCCACGGAAAGCCCTCGCCTCCGCTTCGGCTGAGCATCTCGCCGACGGCGATGATCGTCGCCAGCACCGCCACCATTGCCGCCACCCAGGACCACGACCGCCGCAGCGAACGCTCCACCTGACTCAAACCGTGCCCCAGCCGGTGGCTGGTCGAAACGATCCCCTGCCCGACCGCCTGGAACACCATCTGCTCCTCGAACCGGTGAAACAGCCCCGCCGTCCACTCGGTCACGCGGCCGATGATGCCTTGTCCTTGATCTCGCGCATCGGGCGCCCGTTCCAGCAGCCGCCCGGCGCCAAGCTGGCGTTCCTCCCATTGGGCCAGCGACGACAGAGCCTTTACGGTGGGCGCCGGCAAGCCCGTCGCTCGATCCACCACGGCGGCGTCGAAGTGATTCGACTGCCGCGCCAGCCATTGCACCGGCCGGACCGCGATCCAGTTCGCCGCATCTTCCAGCCAGAACCGTTGCAGGGCCGCGACGTAGGCCCGCCGCCGGCTCGCCAGCCAGTCGGGCACGGGCCGGGTCCGCTCGCCGTGCAGTTGTTGCAGAATCGAAGGCGCGCTGAGGAACTGATAGCCGCGAAAGATCGCATGGCAGCACAGATGCACCAACGCCAAACGCCAGAACCCCAGTCCGCAGGCCAGGAACATCAAACCGACTTGCCCGGAAGTCGAGAAAATCAGAGCGCTTTTGATGTCGGTCTGCGCCAGCCCGGCCATGAATCCGTACAACGCGGTCGCCAGACCGGCCACGGCCATGACCGCCATCGCTGCCGGCGACTGTTCGAACAGCGGTTCCAGCCGCAATACCAGATAAACGCCGGCGTGAACCATCACCGCGCCGTAAAACAGCGCGCTGGACGGGGTCGGTCCCTCCATAGCGCGCGCCAGCCACGGCGCCAGCGGCACCTGAGCCGATTTGGCGATCGCCGCCAACAGGAAACAGCCGGCCAAAATTCCCGCCTGGGTCGAACTCAAACCCGTCGCACCGGTGGCTATCGCTGCCCAATCCGTGCTACCCAGCCAACGAAACGACAGCGCGATGCCCAGCAGGAAACCGGCATCGCCGACCCGGTTGGTCACGAAAACCCGCGTGGCGTTGCCAGCGGCGACTGGCCGATCCTGGAAAAACGAAATCAGCAGGTAGGAACACAACCCGGCGATTTCCCAGCCGACGAAGGCCAAGACCGCATTGCCGCCCGTGACCAGCAGCGCCATCGCCGCCGCGAACAAACTCAGTATCATGAACAAGCGGTGGAATCCCGCTTCGCGGTGCATGTAATTCACCGCAAAACGCGCTACGAACAAGCAGAGCAGCGCCGCCAGCACCGCCAGCGCCAGACTCAAGCCGTCGGTGGCGAAAACCAGATCGACCCGGTAATCGCCGCTGGTCAGCCAGCGGCCGAGCGTCACGCGATCCGGTAACGGTCCAGCGAGCCGGGCGACCGCCAAGATCAGCGCGATCATCAACGAACCCGCGCAAGCCGTCAGCACGATCCGGCTGGTACGCCGCTCGTGCGCCTCGCCGCTGGCTTGTCCGAACAGGATGGCTACGCCGATCCACAATGCGGCGGCCAATGGTGGAACTGGAGCTAGACCGATAAGCCATTCAAGCATGATCGAACTCCCTCACCGGCCGGTTTCCAGACGCCGTGTTATAGTACCCATCAACCAATATGACAAAGTATGGGCGTATGGCATGAAAACCACCGTAGAGTTGAACGAGAGTTTGTTCGAGGAAGCCAAACGCTATGCCGTGCAGCACCGCATCACGTTGCGGGCGGTGCTGGAAAGCGCGTTGCACGATTACCTGAAACAGCAAGGTACGGTCACGGCGCCCTTCCGCATGCGGCGCGCGACGTTCGCAGGACACGGTTTGCAAGCCGGGATCCAAGAGGGCGATTGGAACTCGATCCGATCTCATCTCTACGAAGGGCAAGGCGGATGATCGCGGTCGATACCAACCTTCTCGTCTACGCCCATCGCGAGGATTCCGTTTGGCATCGCGAAGCGGACGCCCTGATCGTGCGGCTGGCGGAATCCCCCCGGCCGTGGGCCATTGCGTGGCCGTGCATCCACGAATTTCTGGCCATCGCGACGCATCCCAAAATCTATAACCCGCCAACGCCAACCATGCGTGCGTTGGAGCAGATCGATTGCTGGCTGGAATCGCCCAGCTTGAGGTTGCTGGGCGAATCGGCCGGTTACTGGCCGCGATTGCGGGTATTGATCGAAAATTCGAAGATCGCTGGCCCCATGATTCACGACGGGAGAGTTGCGGCGTTGTGCCTCGAACATGGCGTGACGGAACTCTGGAGCGCCGACCGGGATTTTTCGCGTTTCGCGCCCTTGAAGGTAAAAAATCCCCTGGTGGGCCAGAAATAAAACCGATCTGCTCGCGTCGCTCGCCCACCTGCGAAAAAAGAGCTGGGAGCAAAGGCTGCACCGTCAAGGATCGATTCCTTCGCCGATCAGCGCCGGCGGTAGCGGCTCGGTCTGGCCCCGGTACCAGTCGCCCGAACGGACGCGAACCGGCAGCGGCCGAACCGGACCAGCCCACGGCACGAATCCGCGCGCCGGATCGAAAATCGAAAATTCTCCGGTATCCGGGTCCTTGGCGATGACGTGTACCCACTCGTTGCCGATCAGCTCGCGCAGGCTGGCCTGACGGCCATAAATCGCGGCCAATACGTCGGTGCTGGCTTCGACCACGATCTGTAGCCGCACCGGCTCGTGGATCTCGATCATCTGTCTTGGCAAGCCGGTGCGCAAATCGCTGCTGGCGCCTTCCATCACCGCAAACAGCCCGGTGACGTTGTGCGGTGTCTTGGTACCGCAGCCCAGCCGCTCGTTGTTGACGGTGGAAAAGTAGTATTCCAGGTTGATGCCGGCGCCCACCGGCCCCACCGCCAGCAAGATACCCTCCAGCACCGTGCCGGCCGGGTCCTGGGTCGGAACGTAGGAAATCAAAAACGCCCGCCGGTCTAAAAATACCCCTTGGCTCATCGAGCGGCGGCCGACCAGAGCGGCGGCGTTGGTGGCGTGGC
>DEHU01000292.1 GCA_002352125.1 Competibacteraceae bacterium UBA2792
TGGAAGTGCTGCATGCCGTCTTCGAACGGTGACTGGTAAGGCCCCACCTCGTTGCGCCCCTCGCGATAGAGTGCAAACCGCCCTCGGTCCATCCGCTCGGCGATCTCGTCGTCTTCGATGGCCGTTTCCATGTAGGCGGCCTGCTCNNACCACCAGCACGTGCGGATACCATTCGATCATCACGTTGGGATAGTAGGTGAGCCAGATCGCGCCATGCGGGGGCGGCTGATCACCATAGAGCGCAAGCACCGCCTCGTGCCACTTGCCATACGCAGCCGATCCCGGCTTGGCCAGCGATGTGATGCCCACCCGCTGCACCGAATACCATTCGCCGAACTGCCACGAAAGGTCATCGCAGGTCACGAATTGCCCCAAGCCGGGGTGAAACGGAACCACGTGATAGTCCTCGAGGTACACCTCGATGAAGGTCTTCCAGTTGTAGTTGCAGGCATGGATCTCGACACGGTCGAGCTTGTAGCCGGAGAAATCGAAGTCCGACGCGACCGCCATGCCGGCAAGATCCGCAGCAGCGCTTCGCGGCCCCTTGAACAGCAGTCCGTTCCAGTTTTCCAGCTCGGTGCGCTTGAGATTCAGGCACGGCTTCTCGGCGAAATGCGGCGCACCGAGCAGTTCGCCATCCGAGTTGTACGTCCAGCGATGGATCGGACACACGATGTTCTCGGCACGACCCGCTCCCTCGAGCATGATCGCCTGCCGATGCCTGCAGATGTTCGACATCTGCCGCACCCCTTCGGACGTTCTGAACAGCAGACTGGCGTGATCGAGCCACTCGAGGCTGCGATACATGCCGGGTTCGGGCACCATCAACTCGTGGCCGGCGTACCCCGCCGAATAATCGAAAAGGAGTTGCTTCTCCTTCTCGAAAATCTTTTCATCGAAGTATGCGGAAACCGGAAGCTGAGACAGCCCCGGGGCCACGTGAGCCGTGGAAGCGATGTCGGACAAACCCGAACCTCCTAATTAACTACACCAAGAAATTCCGGTAAAGGACCGCGAATTCTAAGCCAATAGCCGTTTGACCGCCAGACGCCGATCGGTTATTTTCAAGAACTTTCCCAACACACAAAGCCGCATGAGCAAGTCAGCCGCCACACCCAAATCATTCGAGTCGGCACTGAACGAACTTGAGGGCATCGTAGAGCAACTGGAAGGGAACGCTGTGTCGCTGGAGCAGGCCCTCGAGCACTATCATCGTGGCGTCGGCCTGTTGAAGTACTGTCAGGAAACCCTGAACAAGGCCGACGAAAAGGTCCGGATCCTTGAACAAGGCTCGCTGCTGCCGCTGCCCAATACCGAACCGCGGGGATGAAAGCCGATGAACGACGTTGATTTTCCGGCATGGATGGGCCAGATGCAGCGACGCACCGAAGCAGCGCTCGCGCGCCACCTGCCACGTGCCGACGTCCTCCCGGAACAGCTGCATGAAGCCATGAGATACGCCACGCTGGGCGGCGGCAAGCGCGTACGTGCGCTGCTGGCCCATGCCGCCGGCGCCGTCACGGATGCGGCGCCCGACCGGGTCGACGTCGTGGCG
Source organism: Competibacteraceae bacterium UBA2792 (assembly GCA_002352125.1). Classification (GTDB taxonomy): domain Bacteria; phylum Pseudomonadota; class Gammaproteobacteria; order Competibacterales; family Competibacteraceae; genus Competibacter_A. The sequence goes on from DEHU01000292.1 coordinate 1,556, forward strand.
AGCGCGGTCGAGCTCATTCATGCCTACTCGCTGGTGCATGACGACATGCCCTGCATGGACAACGATGTTCTGCGTCGGGGCAAGCCCACCGCGCACGTCCGTTTCGGCGAAGCCACCGCCTTGCTGGCGGGCGATGCCTTGCAGACACTGGCCTTTCAACTGCTCGCCGAGAACCGCGTCTCCGAAAACCCGCACGACCAACTCGCGATGATCGCCCTGCTGGCCTCGGCAAGTGGGTCGCGCGGCATGGCTGGCGGTCAGGCCATCGACCTCGCCTCGGTCGGTTGCCAGATTGCCCTGGAGGCCCTCGAGTTGATGCACATCCACAAGACCGGCGCCCTGATCCGGGCCGCCATCGTGCTCGGCGCACGCTGCGGCGGACGGGTCGAGCAAGACATGCTGACCCGTCTGGATCACTTCGGGAAACTCGTCGGCCTGCTGTTCCAGGTCGTCGATGACATTCTGGACCTTCAGTCGGATACCGCGACGCTCGGCAAAACGGCCGGCAAGGATGCCAACGCCGACAAGCCGACCTACGTATCGCTGCTCGGCCTGAGCGGCGCACGCCAACTTGCCGCCGATCTGCTGGAACAAGCGCGATCGCCCCTCATTCCCCTCGGCCGCCAGGCCCGTCGCCTGGACGAGCTAGCCTCCTTTATCGTCGCCCGCAAGTACTGACTTCGGCGATCGTCGGATCGACTCATGCCCGCTTACCCACTTTTAGAACGTATCAACCATCCGAGCGAACTGCGTACGCTCGAACGCAGGGATCTGATAGCGCTCGCGCATGAACTGCGTGCCTTTCTCATCGAATCGGTGTCGCGCTCGGGAGGACATCTCTCTTCCAACCTGGGGACGGTCGAGTTGAGCATCGCCCTGCACTACGTGTTCGACACCCCCGAAGACCGCATCGTCTGGGACGTGGGTCATCAGACCTATGGCCACAAGGTACTTACCGGTCGCCGTGCTCAAATGGCCAATCTAAGGCATTTCGGCGGCATTTCCGGCTTCCCCCGGAGACAGGAAAGCGAGTACGACACCTTCGGCACCGCGCACTCCTCCACCTCGATCTCCGCGGCACTCGGCATGGCCGTCGCCGCGCGCGACAAAGGCGAGGAACGCTGCGCCATTGCCGTGATCGGCGACGGCGCGATGTCGGCCGGGATGGCTTTCGAAGCCCTCAACAATGCCGGGGACATGCAAGGCATCAAGCTGCTGGTCATCCTCAACGACAACGAAATGTCGATCTCCCCGCCGGTTGGCGCGCTGACCAAGATTCTTGCGCGCATGCTTTCCGGCTCAACCTTCAACGCCGCAAGGCGCGCCGGCAAGAACGTGCTCGGTATCGCGCCACCGATGCTCGATTTCGCACGCAAGGTCGAGGAACATGTAAAAGGCCTGATCAGCCCGGGAACCCTGTTCGAAGAGTTCGGCTTCCACTATTACGGCCCGATTGACGGGCATGACCTGGATGCCTTGATCCCCACGTTGCAGAATCTCAGGCGGCTCGATGGCCCTCAGTTCCTGCATGTCGTGACACGCAAAGGCCAGGGTTACAAGCTGGCTGAGGCCGATCCGATTCTGTATCACGGTGTCTCGAAATTCGATCACACCTCCGGGATACAGGCTGCCAAAGCACCAGGGAAACTATCCTACACCCAGGTCTTCGGCGACTGGCTGTGTGACATCGCCGCGAAGGATCCGCGCGTGGTCGGAATTACGCCCGCGATGCGCGAGGGCTCCGGCATGGTACGTTTCGCCGAGTGCTTTCCCGACCGCTACCACGATGTCGGGATCGCCGAGCAACATGCACTGACTTTCGCAGCCGGTCTGGCCTGTGAGGGCATGAAACCTGTCGTCGCCATCTACTCGACGTTTTTGCAGCGCGCCTACGATCAACTGATCCACGATGTCGCCCTGCAAAATCTGCCGGTGCTGCTCGCCATCGATCGCGCCGGCCTGGTCGGGCCGGACGGGCCGACCCATGCCGGCAGTTTCGATTACAGCTTTCTGCGCTGCATCCCCAATATGGTGGTGATGGCGCCGGCCGACGAAAACGAATGCCGGCAGATGCTTTATACCGGCTTTCGGTTGAACCAGCCGGCGGCGGTGCGCTACCCGCGCGGCAAGGGTTCCGGGGTAGCGCCGGAGCGGGATATGCGGGCGTTGCCGGTGGGTAAGGCGGAGATTCGCCGGCGGGGCCGGGAACTGGCGCTGTTGGCGTTCGGCAGCATGGTCGAGGTCGCCGAGGTGGTGGCGCAACGGCTGGATGCCACGGTGGTGAACATGCGCTTCGTCAAGCCGCTGGACGAAGCGACCGTAGTGCAGTTGGCCGCCGAGCACCGCTGGCTGGTCACGCTGGAGGAGAACGTGATAGCCGGCGGCGCCGGTAGCGCGGTGAACGAATGTCTGGCGGCGCGGGGAATTCAAGTTCCGGTGCGCAACATCGGGCTGCCGGATCGTTTCGTGGAGCAAGGCGAGCGCGGTGAACTGCTGGCCGAGTCCGGGCTGGATGCCGATGGCGTGATCCGACAACTGGTGGATTGGGGTTTGGCGATGCCAGCGCTTTCTACGATCGATACCCGAGCGGTATGATCGGGAATTAACGACCTGATCGATTATCCAAAGAGTGGCGTTTGCGGCCACCACAACCGGTTGGAGCGATGCGAGGTGTTGATTTCGAACGAAGGTGCGCGAGTGCGCGCCGCTGAGAGGATTGCATGAAGCCATTGACGATAAATTCTGCGGCCATGTCCACGGTAGTTCATATCCCGGACGTGCAGAATAGCGCCGATACCCGCCGGTTGGCGATCAACAAGGTCGGGATCAAGGATATTCGCCATCCGATCAAGGTGCGCGATCGTAGCGGTGGCGAACAGCACACCATCGCCACGTTCAACATGTACGTGAACCTGCCGCACAATTTCAAAGGCACGCACATGTCGCGCTTCGTGGANNGATTCCTTCAAGGACATGCTGACGGAGATGACCGGGCGGTTGGAGGCCGAAGCCGGACACATCGAAATGACTTTCACCCACTTTGTCGATAAAGCGGCGCCGATATCCGGGGTTCGGAGCCTGATGGATTACGAGGTGACGTTCATCGGCGAGATTCGCGACGGTCAGCCGGCCATGAATCTCAAGGTGGTGGTGCCGGTTACCAGCCTTTGCCCCTGCTCGAAGAAAATTTCCAAATACGGTGCGCACAACCAGCGTTCCCACGTCACCGTCAACGTTCGCACCCGGGGTTTCATCTGGATCGAGGACATCATCGACTTGGTCGAGAAGGAAGCCTCTTGCGAGCTTTACGGACTGCTCAAGCGGCCGGACGAGAAGTACGTCACCGAGCGCGCTTACGAGAATCCAAAATTTGTCGAGGACATGGTGCGCGATATCGCCGCCAAATTGAACCGAGACGAACGCGTGGCGGCTTATGCGGTGGAGTCGGAAAACTTCGAATCCATTCACAATCATTCCGCCTACGCCATGATCGAACACGACAAGGAGGCGGCGGCGGATTCTTCGGCGCCGGAAGAGCGGAATTAAGCGATGCACCGTCGTTCGATGGGTTACCGTATTCGCCTGGACAAGTTAAGGAAAAAAGGATCGTCAACCGATCCGCGGAATCGAGGACTTCACCGATGAAAGCCATCGTTTGCCACGAGCTGAGCGGTCCGGCCGCGTTGCGGTTGGAGGATGTGCCGGAGCCGCGTCCCGGACCCGGCCAAGTGCGGGTGCGAGTACGGGCCTGCGGGGTCAATTTCGCCGATAGCCTGATCGCTCGCGGGCAGTATCAAGTGCAGCCGGAACCGCCGTTCAGCCCGGGCTTCGAGGTGGCCGGCGATATTCTGGAAGTCGGCGAGGGCGTCGCCCGATTTAGAGTTGGCGAGCGAGTTATCGCCATCGCGCCGCATGGCGGTTACGCCGAGCAGGTGGTGGCGAACGTGGACCGTTGCGTGGCGATGCCAACGGCGATGCCCTACGAACACGGCGCGGCGTTTCCGGTGGTGTTCGGCACGTCGCACGTCGCTTTGTGGCACCGGGCACGGTTGCGCGCCGGAGAAACGCTGGTGGTGCACGGTGCGTCCGGTGGGGTCGGGCTGACGGCAGTGACCATCGGCAAGCAACTGGGCGCGAC
>DEHU01000109.1 GCA_002352125.1 Competibacteraceae bacterium UBA2792
GGCGGCGATCAAGGAAATGATCATCCCCTCCATCCTGCCCGTCGCAGTGCCCATCATCGTCGGCAAGGTTCTCGGCCCGGTCGCCCTCGGCGGTCTGCTGGTCGGCACCATCGTCACCGGCCTCTTCGTGGCGATCTCGATGACTACGGGTGGCGGCGCCTGGGATAACGCCAAGAAGATCGTGGAAACCGAGCTGCGCGCCAAGGGTACCGAACTGCACGCCGCCGCCGTGGTGGGCGACACCGTGGGCGACCCATTCAAGGATACGTCCTCGGTCGCCATGAATCCGATCATCAAGTTCACCACGTTGTTTGGTCTGCTAGCGGTCGAAATGGCGGTTGGTCTGGTGTCCCAAGGTCAACAAACCTTGGCTCTGAACATGGCAGCGTTGTTTTTGGTCGTCAATCTGATATTCGTGTTCCGCAGCTTCTATCGGATGCGGATCGATGTCGAAGCGCCCAAGGACGAAAGCGACTCGGACGACGAAGGCCAGACCGTCACGGAATCGGTCTGATCTGTAGCAATCGATCCTCCTCGATCATGGATGTATTCGAGGTCGAGCGAAATCTAGCTACCGTTGCGACGCCCCCCGTGATCGAAGGGGGATAGAGCCAAGTCGATGGGCGTGTCCGGTCTTTTACCGGCGCGCTCCGCTTGGCTCTGGCTTTGTTTTGTTGGCGGCTCTCACCCGTTCTACGCGCCGGGCGAGCCAACCGGGTTTGCGTTTTGCAAGCGATGCGTTTCTGTCGGCACCCAGCCGTAGCGTGGTCTGTAGTCCAACGCCGGCCCCTGCTTGGCCGCCGAAAGATATTGCCAGGCCGCGAGACCCCCGCCGGCCAATAATGCCGCCAGCAAGATGGCGAGCGCGATTTTCCACGCGCTGTAGGGCCGCTCGCCCTGCACTTCCCCCGTGCGGCCGTTCACCACGAAGCGATACGTTTTGTCGCGGAACCGGAACGCCGACAGCCACGCCGGCAGCAGAATGTGCTTGAAGCGGATCGCGCCGTAGCGAGTTTCCAGGGTATGAATGCGCTGGTGGTCGCCGCCGATGTCGTGCTCGATGTCGCGACGGATGACGGGCGCCATCAGTTCTCTGGCGCGCTCGAAGCCCTGCTCCAGTTCAACCCCGTACATTTCGCTCTGGAAACCGCTCAGGTATTCCTCCTGATACGGTGTCAGATTCGCCAAATCCCAGGGTTCCAGCCGTTCGGTCACGTCTTGCGGCAACGAGCGGCTGGCCAGCACCAGCACATCGTCGAAGAAACGCGAAACCGTGCCGGTGGCCGGCGTCCAGCGGGTTTTGGTGACGATGCGGACGCGCTCCACCTCTTCGCCGTTTTCGATGACGCGATAGCTTTCCTGAACCTGATAATCGTCGCCCCGTTCGCCTTGGTAGCGCGTGGTGGTATCGGCGTCATAGGTCCAGTACGGTACGTACATGCCGGCCAGGCGGGCGTCGTTGCGGGCATAGTCCTTCAACCCGCCGGGCGCGAACCACAACCCGCCGAGCCATCGGCGGAAGGCGACGCGGGCCTGATCGCGGCCGATCTGGAAGGGAAGCAACGCCTGCACCTGCAATTGGCGGTGCTGTTCGGTTTTCGCCACCACCGGCGCGCCGCAGAATGGGCACTGTCCGGCGTGGGTGGCCGCGTCGAAGCTGTAGGACGCGCCGCAGGAATCGCAGTGGATCGCGATGTTATCGCGGGTGGCCGCGTTCGTGGTCAACGACCGCAGCGTCTCCCGAAAATCCTGCTCCAGAATCGGCGCGGTGGAACCAACGATCCGATTCTCGTATCCGCAGTGCCCGCAGCGCAACGCATCGGTGCCGGGCGCGTATTCCAGCGAAGCGCCGCACTGCGCGCAGGGGAAGCGGCGCGGTTCGGAATCACTGGCGGAGGAGGGCGTTTCGGATTCTTGCTGCATGTCGAAGGTTCCTCTAAAAGCGGTTTACCGGGAGTCTAGCAGGTTCGGTCTCGCGTTCTCCGAGCCCGGCATTTACACCTTGTTTACGTGGTGATGTCTTGTTTTTACGCCGTTTTTTCAAGCGTTGGCCTATGCTCCGCAACATTGGAATCGTCGTGTTGGGGCGCGCCATGAACCATCTGTTCGCGCTGAGATAGCAACCGGTCTCGCGGCCGGTTGTGCCAAACTGAGAGGCACTTCATGACTTGGCTCTATGTTCTCGGCGGTCTGGTCTCGGCCGGGTTACTGATCTACCTCGTTGTTGCGCTGCTCATGGCGGAGCGTTTGTGATGACTTCGCACGCTTGGTTGCTGCTCGGGCTGTACCTGCTCGTTCTGCTGGCTTTAGTCAAACCACTGGGAATTTATATCGCAAACGTCATGGAGGGACGTTCGTGGGCGATACGTTTCGGTGGCCCGTTCGAAACGCTGATCTATCGCCTCTGCGGTATCCGCAAGGACGAAGAAATGGGATGGCTACAGTACGCGCTCGCCCTTCTGCTGTTCAACGGGTTGGGCGTACTCGCCGTCTACGCCCTGCAACGGCTCCAATTCTGGCTGCCGCTCAATCCGCAGCAGATGGCCAACGTCGGCCCCGATTCGGCGTTCAACACCGCCGTTAGCTTCGTCACCAACACCAATTGGCAAGGCTATGGTGGCGAAACCACGATGAGCTATCTGACGCAGATGCTTGCCCTGACGGTGCAAAATTTCCTGTCGGCAGCGACCGGCATCGTCGTGGTCATCGCCCTGATTCGCGGCTTTGCCCGCCACGCGGCGCACAGCGTTGGCAACGCCTGGATCGATCTGACGCGGATCACGCTTTACGTGTTGTTACCGCTGGCGGCGATCTTCGCAGTGTTGTTAATCAGCCAAGGCGCGATTCAGAATTTCGCCGCTTACCAAGACGTGACCACCTTGGAAAAAGTCACGCAAACGCTGGCGATGGGGCCGGTCGCCTCGCAGGAAGCGATCAAGATGATCGGCACCAACGGCGGCGGCTTCTTCAACGCCAATTCGGCGCATCCGTTCGAAAACCCAACGCCACTGGCCAACTTTTTCCAGATGTTGGCGATTTTCCTGATACCGGGCGCGCTGTGCTACACCTTCGGCCGCCTAGCCGGTGACGTTCGCCAGGGTTGGGCGGTGTTGGCCGCGATGACGGTGCTGTTCGTGGCGATGGCGGTTGCGGCGATCTCTTTCGAGCAGCAGGGTAACCCGTTGTTCGCTGCTGGTGTCGATCAAAGCGCCAGCGTGATGCAGGCGGGCGGCAACATGGAAGGCAAGGAATCCCGCTTTGGCGTCACCGATTCAGGTCTATTTGCCGTCATCACCACCGCCGCGTCCTGCGGTGCGGTCATCGCCATGCACGACTCGTTCACGCCGCTGGGCGGGATGATTCCCTTGATCCTGATGCAACTCGGCGAAGTGGTGTTCGGCGGCGTCGGCTCCGGTCTCTACGGCATGTTGGTGTTCGCCATCATGGCGGTCTTCATCGCCGGTCTGATGATCGGCCGCACGCCCGAATACCTGGGCAAGAAGATCGAAGTCTACGAAATGAAGATGACCGCCATCGCGATTCTGGTAACGCCGCTCTTGGCGCTCGGCGGAACCGCTATCGCCGTGATGACCACCAGCGGCCAAGCTGGCATCTTCAATCCGGAGCCGCACGGTTTCTCGGAAGTGCTGTACGCGTTCACCTCAGCCGCCAACAACAACGGCAGCGCTTTCGCTGGACTCTCCGCCAACACGCCTTTTTACAACGCGCTATTGGCCATCGCCATGTGGTTTGGCCGCTTCGGCGTCATCGTGCCGGTGCTGGCGATGGCCGGCGCGCTGGCGGCGAAAAAACGCCTCGCCGCGACTTCGGGCACGTTGCCGACCCACGGACCGCTGTTCGTGACCTTGTTGATCGGTACGGTGCTGCTGGTTGGGTTGCTGAACTACGTTCCCGCGCTGGCTTTGGGGCCGATCATCGAGCATCTCTTGTTGTGGGCCGGCCGCTGAAATCCTGAGAGGCACTTCATTACTTCATGGAAGTTTAAGAGAGGCCTCCACATCTAAGAGGTACCTTTGAAGGTTGATTATATTCAGGAAAAAGTTGACAATATTTTATTTTAAAGTTGTCAATAGAGGGCATTTTCAATGACTAAAGCACAGATGCGTGGTGAGGTCGTAAGGCGATTCATTCTGGAAAATGTTGAAAAGCACCCAGCGGATATCGCAAATACTACCGCCGAAGAATTCGGGATTACGCGGCAAGCTGTAAATAAACACCTGCAAAAGCTTATTAGTGAAAATGCCATTATACAAAATGGCAATACTAGAAACAGGACGTATAAATTGGCGTCTCTGGTTTCTTTTCGTGAATTTTATCCAATTAATGAGAAGTTGGAGGAAGACCAAGTCTGGAGAAAAGATATTGCGACTTATCTAACTAATATGCCTCAGAATGTTTTGGATATTTGGCATTATGGGTTCACGGAAATGTTCAATAATGCTATTGATCACTCTGAAGGCAAGTCAATTGGAGTCAGTTTGAACAAAACTGCGATCAATGCTGAGATCATGATTTATGATGATGGGGTTGGTATTTTCAAAAAAATACAGACTAGATTAGACCTCATCGATGAACGTCAGGCTGTATTGGAATTAGCTAAAGGGAAGTTGACAACTGATCCATCCCGTCACACTGGAGAGGGAATTTTCTTTTCTTCTCGGATATTTGACCATTTTAAAATTCTGTCTGGTGGCGTCTATTTTTCACACCAGTTCGATAATGAAGAGGATTGGATCATGGAAAGAGAGCAATTTTCTTCAGGAACTTATGTTTTTATGAAAATTAGTAATTTCTCTACAAGAACTATAAAAGAAGTATTTGATGAATTTAGTTCAATGGATGATTATGGATTCACAAAAACTGTGGTGCCAGTAAAGCTGGCTCAATATGGAGATGAATATTTGGTATCTCGCTCTCAGGCCAAACGTCTCCTATCTAGGATAGATCGCTTTGAAACGGTTCTATTTGATTTTCGTGGAGTAGAATCTATAGGCCAGTCTTTTGCCGATGAAATTTTCAGAGTCTTTGCAGAACAACATCCAAATATGAAATTACTGGACATTCGAGCAAATCCAGAAGTAAAAAAAATGATTAACCGTGCTCGAATTAGAGCAGATTCATAATGAAAAATACTCAATCTATGAGAGGGAAAATGACAAGCTATGACTCGTAAGGCTTTGTCTCTATTCGATCCGGCGCTGGTGAAACCCGCCATCGTCGATTCCTTCAAAAAACTGGATCCCCGGCTGCAATGGCGCAATCCGGTGATGTTCGTGGTGTACGCCGGCAGCATTCTGACCACGGTATTGTGGGCGCAGGCTCTTGGTGGCCACGGCGAAGCTCCCGCCGGCTTTATCCTCGCCATCGCCCTGTGGTTGTGGTTCACGGTGCTGTTCGCCAATTTCGCCGAGGCGCTGGCCGAGGGCCGCAGCAAAGCGCAGGCGGCGTCGCTGCGTGGCGCCAAGAAAACCGTCATGGCCAAGAAGCTACGGGAACCACGCTACGGCGCGCAGATGGATTTATTGCCCGGCACGGAGCTGCGGCGCGGCGACGTGGTGCTGGTGGAAGCCGGCGACATGATCCCGGCCGATGGCGAAGTGATCGAAGGCGTTGCCTCGGTGAACGAAAGCGCCATCACCGGCGAATCCGCCCCGGTCATTCGAGAATCCGGCGGCGATTTCAGCGCCGTCACCGGCGGCACCACCGTGCTGTCCGACTGGCTCGTGGTCCGCGTGTCGGTCAATCCCGGCGAGGCGTTCATCGACCGCATGATTGCGATGGTCGAGGGCGCCAAGCGCCAGAAAACGCCCAACGAGATCGCCCTCACCATCCTCTTGGTGGCGCTGACGATCATTTTCCTTGGCGTGACCGTCACCCTGCTGCCGTTTTCGCTGTTCAGCGTAGACGCCGCGAAGGCCGGTTCGCCGGTGACAATCACGGTGCTGGTCGCCCTGCTGGTCTGCCTGATTCCCACCACGATTGCGGGATTGTTATCAGCCATCGGTGTGGCCGGCATGAGCCGCATGATGCAGGCCAACGTCATCGCTACATCCGGCCGGGCCGTGGAGGCGGCGGGCGATGTCGATGTGCTGCTGCTGGACAAGACCGGCACCATCACCCTCGGCAACCGGCAGGCGACGGACTTTCTGCCGGCAGGCGGCGTCACGGAAGCGGAACTAGCCGACGCCGCTCAACTCGCGTCGCTGGCGGACGAAACGCCGGAAGGCCGCAGCATCGTCGTGCTCGCCAAACAACGCTTCAATCTGCGCGAGCGCGATATTCACGCACTCGGCGCAACCTTCGTACACTTCTCGGCCCAGACCCGGATGAGCGGGGTGGATCTGCCGCACTCCTCTCGCCCTGTGGGAGAGGGGCCGGAGGTGAGGGTGATACGGCAGATTCGCAAGGGTTCGGCGGACGCCATCCGGCGGCATGTGGAAACTCAGAACGGCTATTTCCCGGCGGAAGTGGTCACCAGTATCGACCACATTGCCCGTCGCGGCAGCACGCCGCTAGTGGTCGCCGACGGTGCCAAGGTGTTGGGCGTGATCGAGCTCAAGGACATCGTCAAGGGCGGCATCNNAAGGAGCGTTTCGCCGAACTGCGGCGCATGGGCATCAAGACGGTGATGATCACCGGCGACAACCGGCTGACCGCCGCCGCCATCGCTGCCGAGGCCGGGGTAGATGATTTTCTCGCCGAAGCCACGCCGGAAGCGAAACTCGCGTTGATCCGTCAGCATCAAGCCGAGGGCCGCTTGGTGGCGATGACCGGCGACGGCACCAACGACGCGCCAGCGCTGGCGCAGGCCGACGTGGCGGTCGCCATGAATACCGGCACCCAGGCTGCCAAGGAAGCCGGCAATATGGTCGATCTCGATTCCAATCCGACCAAGTTGATCGAGATCGTCGAGACCGGCAAGCAGATGTTGATGACGCGCGGCTCGCTGACAACGTTCAGCGTCGCCAACGATATCGCCAAATATTTCGCCATTGTGCCGGCGGCTTTCGTCACCACTTACCCGCCACTCACGGCACTCAATGTAATGGGTCTTTCCAGCCCAGCTTCGGCGATTCTGTCGGCGGTGATCTTCAATGCGCTAATCATCATCTTTCTTATCCCGCTGGCGCTAAAAGGCGTTCCCTACCGGCCGCTCGGCGCGGCGACACTGTTGCGGCGCAATCTACTGATCTACGGCTTGGGCGGTGTGATCGTTCCGTTCGTCGGCATCAAGCTGATCGATCTGCTGATCGCGCTTGCGGGCTGGGCGTAAGAATTCGCGGGAGAAACGCACCATGAAAACCCTGATTCGTCCCGCCGTGACGCTGTTCGTTTTACTATCCATCATCGCCGGCCTGATTTACCCGCTGTTGGTGACGGGGATCGGACAAGCCGCGTTTCCGGTACAGGCCGCTGGCAGCTTGATCGAGCGCGACGGCAAGTTAATCGGCTCTCGGCTGATCGGCCAGAATTTCGCCGATCCCAAATACTTCTGGGGCCGACCCTCCGCCACCGCGCCGCAGCCCTACAATGCCGCTGCGTCCGGCGGCTCCAATCTCGGCCCGCTCAGTCCGGCTCTGCAAGATGCCGTAGAATCTCGTGTCAAGGCATTGCGTGCGGCCGATCCCGGCAACACGCAGCCGGTGCCCATCGATTTGGTCACCGCGTCGGCCAGCGGCCTCGATCCGCACATCAGCCCGGCGGCGGCCGAGTACCAAATCGTGCGCGTCGCCCGAGCGCGCGGACTGGCGCCCGAAGCCGTGCGCGGTCTAGTGGCCCAGCATACGGAAGCGCGTCAGTGGGGCGTTTTCGGCGAGCCGCGCGTCAATGTGCTGGAATTGAATCTTGCGCTGGATGCGTTGCCAGCTCATTCAGGGTCATAACTCAGCTTATAAATCCGCAATGGTCGAAGATCGGCGTCCCAACCCCGACGAGCTGCTGAGCCGTATCAAGGAAGAGGAAGCCCGAGCCCGGCGCGGCAAGCTGAAAATTTTTTTCGGCGCTTCCGCTGGCGTCGGCAAAACCTACGCGATGCTGCTGGCTGCTCGCCAGTTGCGCGAGCAAGGTTTGGATGTCGTCGTCGGATTGGCCGAAACCCACGGCCGCAAGGAAACGGCCGCGTTGCTGGATGGCCTCGAACAACTGCCGCTCAAGGAAATTTCTTATCGAGATCGGACGCTGTGGGAATTCGATCTCGACGGCGCTCTAGCACGCCGGCCTGCCCTGATCTTGGTGGACGAACTCGCGCACAGCAACGCCTCGGGCTGCCGGCATCCGAAACGCTGGCAGGATGTCGAGGAACTGCTCGGAGCCGGTATCGATGTCCTGACCACGGTCAACGTCCAGCATCTGGAAAGCCTCAACGACGTGGTCGGCGGCATTACCGGCATCCGGGTCTGGGAGACGGTCACCGACCGGGTATTCGACCAGGCCGACGAGGTGGTGCTGGTCGATCTGCCGCCCGACGAACTCTTGCAGCGGCTCAAGGAAGGCAAGGTCTACCTGCCGGACCAAGCGGAACGCGCGATTCAAAATTTCTTCCGCAAGGGTAATTTGATCGCCTTGCGCGAGCTGGCGTTGCGGCGCACCGCCGACCGCGTGGACGACCAGATGGAGAGCTACCGGCAGGAAGCTGGCGGCCCGGCGCGATTGGCGCGCGAATCGTTGCTGGTGTGCGTCGGGCCCGGTGCCGGGGCAGATGGGCTGGTGCGCGCCGCCAGCCGGCTGGCCGGTAAACTGGATGGCGAATGGCACGCCTTGTACGTGGAAACGCCAGCGTTGCAACGCCAGCCGGCGGGTCGCCGCCAGGCGATCCTGGATACCCTCAAACTGGCTCAGGATCTCGGCGCCCGGACCGCCACCCAAGCCGCCGGCGATACCGCACAGGCCATCGTGGAATACGCTCGCCGGCATGGCTTGGGTTGGGTGGCGGTCGGCCGCCGCCGGCCGGGCCGCTGGCGTTGGTTCCGGCGGGCGCTCGCCGGCCGATTGGCGCGTTTGGCCCCCGATCTCCATCTGCTGGCGCTGGCGCAGGACGACGCGCCCCGGCGTCCCATCGGTCCCGCAACCCAGATCGGGCACGAAGAGCAAACCGTGCTGCCGGCCGCATCGCGACGTTATGGCGCGACGCTGTTGGTTTGCCTGGGAACCGCGCTGGCGACCACCCCGTTGCTGCCCTATTTCGATCTGGCCAACATCATCATGTTGTTTATGCTGGCGGCGGTGGGCGTGGCCGTGCAGTACGGACGCGGCCCGGCCGTATTGGCGGCGGTCGTCAACGTGGTGGCGTTCGATGTCTTCTTCGTGCCGCCGCGCTTCTCGCTCGCGGTCCACGACTGGCAATACCTGCTCACCTTTGCGGTGATGCTGATCGTCGGTTTGATCGTCGGCCAACTGACCGCCCGGTTCCATTACCAGACGCGGGTGGCCAACGCCCGCGAGAAACGCGCCCGTTATCTCTACGAAATGTCGCGCGAACTGTCCGGCGCGTTGACCGTCGAACAGGTGATCGAGATCAGCGAGCGTTGCATCGAGGCGAGTTTTCGAGTCAAGGCGCGGTTGCTGTTGCCGGACGACGAGGATCGGTTGCAGCCGCCGCCGGTGCAGTCCGGCAAACCGAAAGTCGATCTCGCCATCGCTCAGTGGTGCTTCGACCGCAACGATCCGGCTGGCCTCGGCACCGATACTCTGCCCGCCGCGTCGCTGTTGTATCTGCCGCTCAAGGCACCGTTGCGTACCCGTGGCGTGCTGGCCGTGGCGCCCGAGCAGCGGCGCTTGCTGATGATCCCGGAACAGCGGCGCTTGTTGGATACCTTCGCCGCGCTGATCGCCATCGCCCTGGAGCGGGTGCATTTCGCGGTCGTCGCCCGCGATACGCTGGTGAAGATGGAAGCGGAGCGGCAACGCAATTCCCTGCTGGCGGCGCTGTCTCACGATCTGCGCACGCCGTTGACCGGCTTGATCGGGCTGGCGGAAACGCTGGCGCTGGAGTTGGCCGCCGAAGAATCTCCTCACCGGGAATCGCTGGCGGCGATCCGCGAGCAAGCGGTGCGAATGGCTTTGCTGGCCGACAACTTGCTGGATATGGCTAAATTGCAGGCCGGCGGCGTTCGCTTGCGCAAGGATTGGCAGTCGCTGGAAGAATTGATCGGCTCGGCCGTGCGGATGCTCGAACAGCCGTTGCGCAACCATCCGCTGCGGTTGGTGCTCGATCCGGAATTGCCGCTGGTCAACTGCGATGCGGTGTTGATCGAGCGGGTGCTGGTGAACCTGTTGGAAAATGCTACCAAGTACACGCCGGCCGATACCGTGATCGGCATTACCGCCCGCGCTACCGCCGGCCGGCTGACGGTCGAGGTTTGGGACGAAGGGCCGGGTTTGCCGGCCGGGCGAGAACAAGCTCTATTCGAAAAATTCGTTCGCGGCCAAGCCGAATCGGCATCGCCTGGGGTCGGCCTCGGGCTGGCGATCTGCCGGGCAGTCATCGAAGCCCACGGCGGCGAAATCCGGGCCGCGAACCGGACCGGGGGCGGTGCCTGCTTCGCGTTTACCTTGCCGCTGGAAACGCCGCCGCCGCTGGAGACCGAGGACACCCCAGACATTGCAGCTCGATGACTCCGAGATGAACGATCGTTGTTCCGAACCCGGCCGATCACCCGGCAACCACGCCCAGATCGAAAAAAATCGGATTCGTGCTGGCCGGCGCGCTAGTTGGCTTGGATCGCGGCCGGAGACCGGGGAACCGGCCGGTTTGCCAAGTGTGTTGTGGGGGGGGTACAGCGCGGCGCTGCTGATTTCGCTGAGCGTCACGTTCGCCGCCATGCCGCTGCTCCCTTATCTCGATCAGGTCAATATCGTCATGCTGTTTTTGCTGGCGGTGGTCGGCGTGGCAGCTTGGTACGGGCGCGGTCCGGCGGTGCTGGTGACGGTCCTCAACGTGCTGTCGTTCAATTTCGTCTTCGTGCCGCCGCACTTCGCGTTCGCGTTCGAAACCCTGCAATCGGTCCTGACTTTTGTGGTGATGCTGAGCGTGGGGCTGATCGTCGGTCAGCTCACCGCCCAGTTTCGCCACCAGGCCCAGGTGGCCCACGCCCGCGAAGAGCGCGCCCGCTATCTTTACGAGATGGCGCGCGAGCTGTCCGGGGCACTGGTCGCCGAACAAGTCGTCGAGATCGGCGAGCGCTACGTCGAGGGCAGCTTCCGGGTCAAGGCGCGATTGCTGATGCCGGACGACCACGGCCGCTTGCAGTGGCCACCGGTACAGCCCGGCAAGCCGGGGGTGGATCTGGCGATTGCGCAATGGTGTTTCGACCACAACGATTCGGCCGGCCCCGGCACCGGCAGGCCGCCCGATACGCCGTCGCTGTACCTGCCGCTCAAGGCACCGCTGCGCAATCGTGGCGTGTTGATGGTGGCGCCCGGTCAGCGGCGGTTGCCGCTGGTCCCGGAACAACGGCGGTTGCTGGATACGTTCGCCGTGCTGATCGCCATCGCCCTGGAGCGGGTGTATTTCGCTACGATCGCTCGCGACACGCTGGTGAAAATGGAAGCGGAACGAGAGCGAAGCTCGGTGTTGGCCGGGCTGTCGCACGATCTGCGCACGCCGATGACCGCGTTGATCGGGCTGACGGAAACGCTGACGCTAAAACTGATTGCCGAGCAGTCGCCCTACCAGGAATCGTTGAATTCCATTCGCGAGCAGGCGGAACGGATGGCGTTTCTGGTGGACAATCTGCTGGATATGGCCAAGCTGCAAGCCGGCCGGGTGTGGCTGCACAAGGACTGGCAATCGCTGGAAGAGCTGGTCGGCTCGGCCGTGCGGATGCTCGAACAGGCACTGCGCGGCCATCCGCTGCAACTGGCGCTCAATCCCGAACTGCCGCTGGTCAACTGCGATGCCGTGTTGATCGAGCGGGTGCTGGTGAACCTGTTGCAAAACGCCACCAAATATACCCGGCCCGGCACCGTGATCGGCGTGACCGCCAGCGCCGCGACCGATTGGCTGACCGTCGAGGTCTGGGACGAAGGGCCGGGGTTGCCGGCCGGGCGGGAACAGGCTTTGTTCGAGAAATTCGCCCGGGGTCGAGTGGAATCGGCGGTGCCTGGAGTCGGCCTCGGGTTGGCCATCTGCCGGTCGATCATCGAAGTTCACGGCGGTCAGATTCGAGCCGAAAACCGGCCAACTGGCGGCGCCCGTTTTACCTTCGCTTTGCCGCTGGAACCGCTGCCACCGTTCGAAGCCGACGACGAACCCGATCCGGAGCCCACATGAGCGTCACCACCGAATCTTCCCTGGCCGTTTTGCTCGTCGAGGACGAGCAGGTGATCCGCCGCTTCGTGCGTACCGCGCTGGAGGGCGAGGGCTGGCGGGTGCACGAGGCCGATACCCTACAGCGCGGTTTGCTGGAGGCCGGCACCCGCAAACCGAATCTGATCATTCTCGATCTGGGGTTGCCGGACGGCGACGGCGTGGACTTCATCCGCGATTTGCGCGCCTGGAGCGGCGTGCCCGTGCTGGTGCTGTCGGCCCGGGTCGAGGAGTACGACAAGGTCGCGGCGTTGGATGCCGGCGCCGACGACTATCTGGTCAAACCGTTCGGCGTGGCGGAATTGCTGGCCCGGGTGCGGGCGGTGAGCCGGCGCCACGCCCGCGAACCGGGCGGCGGCACCGCCATCGTCGCTTTCGGCGAGGTGAGCGTGGACCTGGAGCGCCGGCAGGTGGCGCGCGGCGGTCAGCCGGTCCATATCACGCCGATCGAGTTCCGGCTGCTGGCCGCGTTGATCGCCAAACCGGACAAAGTGCTGACGCACCGCCAACTGTTGCGGGATGTCTGGGGGCCGGCCTACGTGGAACGCGGCCACTACCTGCGCATCTACATGGGCCATCTCCGCCAAAAACTGGAGGCCGACCCGACCCGGCCACGACACTTCCTCACCGAAACCGGCATCGGTTACCGGTTTTGTCCGAACGTGGCATGACGCGGGTTCCGGATCGCCCGGCCCGCCTATCTTCCGACCAGTCTGGCGCGTTTCCGGACGGCGAGTTCCTGCGCGTCCACCACGGCGATCGCGGTCATGTTAATGATCCGCCGGGCGGTCGCCGAGCGGGTCAGAATATGCGCCGGCAGCGTCAGGCCCATGGTGATCGGCCCTACCGAGACCCCGTTGGTAACTTCCTTGAGCAGGTTGTGCGAAATGTTGGCGGCATCAACGTTCGGCATGATCAGCAAGTTGGCCGCGCCCTTCAGCCGCGAGTGCAGCAATACCCGGTCGCGCAAGGTCTCGGATAGCGCGGCATCGCCGCGCATCTCGCCTTCCACTTCCAAATCCGGGGCGCGCTGCCGGATCAGTTCCAGCGCCTCGGCCATCTTGCGCGCTTGCAGCGATTTGTGGGAACCGAAGCTGGAATGCGACAGCAGCGCGACTTTGGGTGGCGTGAAACGGCCCACTTCCTCTGCCGCCAGCAGGGCGATGTCGGCGATTTGTTCGGCGGTCGGGTTTTCGTTGATGTCGGTATCGCAGAAAAACAGCGGCCCATGCGAGGTGATGAGCATGTTCATCGCCGCCGGGGTTTTGACCCCTTCGCGCAGGCCGACGATGTCCAGCACGTACTCGATGTGATCCGGGTAGCCGCCGATCATGCCGCACAGCAGGGCGTCGCCATAGCCGAGGCGCAGCAGCAAGGAGCCGATTACGGTGGCGCGGGTATTGACCCGGATGCGAGCCTTGTTGGGGTCGACGCCGTGGCGTCCGCGCAGCCGGTGATATTCCTGCCAGCATTCCTCGTAATAGGGGTTGTTCTGGGGATCGACCAGCTCGAAGTCGCGGTCGGGACGGATATGCAGACCCAGTTCGGCGATCCGCTCCTCGATCCGCTTGCGCCGGCCAATCAGGATGGGCAGAGCCAAGGCATCATCGACGACGCCTTGCACCGCCCAAAGCATCCGCTCTTCTTCGGCTTGGGCGAAAATGACCCGCTTGGGATCGGCCTTGGCCCGGTTGAAGACCGGCCGCATGATCAGACCGGAACGGTACACCCGCTGGCTGAGCTGGGTGTGGTAAGCGGCAAAATCCTGAATCGGGCGGGTGGCGACGCCGCTGGCCATCGCTGCCTTGGCCACCGCCAGCGGCAGGGTGAGCAGCAGGCGCGGTTCGAACGGTTTGGGAATCAGATACTCCGGTCCGAAGTTGATGGGCTCATCGCCGTAGGCGGCGGTTTCTTCCTGCGAGTGGGGTTGCCGCGCCAGATCCGCCAGGGCGCGCACGCAGGCCAGTTGCATCTCCTGATTGATGGTGGTTGCGCCGACGTCCAGCGCGCCCCGGAAGATGTAGGGAAAGCAGAGAACGTTGTTGACTTGGTTGGGATAGTCGGAGCGGCCGGTGGCGATGATCGCGTCGGGCCGCGCCGCCTTCGCCTCTTCCGGCATGATTTCCGGAATCGGGTTGGCCAGCGCCAGGATCAGCGGTTGCGGCGCCATGGTTTTCACCATCGCCCCGGTCAAGACGCCCGCCTTGGACAGACCCAGAAAGATGTCGGCGCCGACGATGGCTTCGGCCAGCGTGCGGGCCGGCGTATCGGCGGCATACGCGGCTTTCTCCGGATCGAGATTGCCGCGTCCTTGATAGATCACGCCCCGGCTGTCGCAAACGATGACGTTTTCCCGCCGCAGTCCTAGACCGAGCAACAAGTCGAGGCAGGCGATCCCGGCCGCACCGGCGCCGGAGGTGACGACCCTGACTTCGGCGATGTTCTTGTTCACCAGCGACAGCGCGTTGAGCACGGCGGCGGCGGTAATGATGGCGGTGCCGTGCTGGTCGT
>DEHU01000067.1 GCA_002352125.1 Competibacteraceae bacterium UBA2792
CCTGGAAAGCTGGTTCAACCAACGACGGAGCCTCGCATCGTGCGCGACGCCGAATTCCTGATCGAAGCGATGGCCGTGCAATTGCGGGAATTGCTGGCCCGACGCGGCATCGCCGACCCCGCCTTGGTCGGCATTCACACCGGTGGCGTCTGGGTCGCCGAGCGGCTGCGGCAGCGGCTCGGTCTTGCAACCCCGCTCGGCCAACTGGACATTTCCTTCTATCGCGACGATTTCAGCCGGATCGGCGTCAATCCGCAGGTTCGTCCCTCGGAGCTGCCGTTCGACGTAGACGGCCGCCATCTCGTGCTGATCGACGACGTGCTGTACACCGGCCGCACCATCCGCGCTGCGCTGAACGAACTGTTCGATTACGGCCGGCCCGCTTCGGTGTTGTTGGCGGTACTGGTGGATCGCGGTGGCCGGGAGCTGCCGATCGAAGCGCATGTGGCCGGCTCCAGGCTGGAACTACCCCCCGGCAGCCACATCCGGCTCACCGGTCCCGAGCCCTTGCAACTGATTCTGCACACCGCGCCATGAGCACCGCCAACATGCAACTGGATCGCCAGGGCCGCCTCCTGCACTTCCTGACCGTGGAAGGGTTGAGTCGCCGCCATCTGACGGAAATTCTCGACACCGCCGAATCCTTGCGCGGCGTGGCCGAGCGCCGGGTCAAGAAACTGCCGACCCTGCACGGCAAGACCGTGGTCAACCTGTTTTTCGAGGCCAGCACCCGCACTCGAACCACCTTCGAGTTAGCGGCCAAGCGGCTGTCGGCCGACGTGCTCACCCTCAACATCGCCCATTCGTCCACGGTCAAGGGCGAAAGCCTGCTGGATACCTTGCAAAACATCGAAGCGATGCAGTGCGACATGTTCGTGGTGCGTCACCAGCAAAGCGGTGCGGCGGAATTCGTGGCTCGCCACGTCAAACCACACATCGCTGTGCTCAACGCTGGCGATGGCCGCCATGCCCATCCCACTCAAGCCATGCTGGACGTGTTTACCATCCGCCGCCACAAACCGGATTTCTCTGTCTTGCAAGTCGCCATCGTCGGCGACATCCTGCATTCGCGGGTGGCGCGTTCGCTGATTCGCGCCCTCAACATTCTCGGCGCCGCCGATATCCGGGTCATCGCTCCCCGCACGCTGTTGCCGGCTCAGGTCGAGACGCTGGGCGTGCGAGTGTTCCACGATCTGAGGCGAGGACTGCAAGACGTGGATGTGGTGGTCATGTTGCGCTTGCAAAAGGAGCGGATGGAAGGCGCGTTGTTGCCAACCGAACAGGAATTTTTCCAGCGTTACGGTTTGACCGAGGAGCGGTTGGAAT
The DNA here is from genome assembly GCA_002352125.1 of Competibacteraceae bacterium UBA2792. Classification (GTDB taxonomy): domain Bacteria; phylum Pseudomonadota; class Gammaproteobacteria; order Competibacterales; family Competibacteraceae; genus Competibacter_A. Next base: position 1,327 of record DEHU01000067.1, read on the forward strand.
TGGCCAAGCCGGACGCCATCGTCATGCATCCTGGCCCGATCAACCGCGGCGTGGAAATCGATTCGCGGGTAGCCGATGGACCGCGTTCGGTGATTCTGGAGCAAGTCACCAACGGTATCGCTGTGCGGATGGCGATCATGTCCATTACTCTGGGCAACCACGCTCGTCCAACTGGGGAGAACAGTTGATGCGTATCGTCATCCGTGGCGGCCGCCTGATCGATCCGGCTCGTCAGATCGACGCGATTTTGGATTTGTTCGTTGCCGAAGGATGCATCGCTGGCGTCGGCCGGCCGCCGGATGGCTTCGCGGTCGAGCGGATCATCGACGCCCGCGACCGCATCGTTTGTCCGGGATTGATCGATCTTTGCGCCCGGTTGCGCGAGCCCGGCCAAGAGCATAAGGCGACCATCGCGAGCGAAACGCGAGCCGCCGCCGCCGCCGGCATCACCACCCTGGTTTGTCCGCCGGACACCGATCCGGTCATCGACGAGCCGTCGGTGGTGGAGTTGATCCGTCGCCGCGCCGAAGCAGCCGGACAGGCGCGCGTCTTGACGCTGGGCGCACTGACTCATCGCTTGCGCGGCGAGCGGTTGGCGGAAATGGCGGCCCTCAAAGACGTCGGCTGTATCGGCGTCGGCGATGGCGGTCGTCCGGTGCCCAATACGCTGGTGTTACGGCGGGCGCTGGAGTACGCCGCCACCTTCGATCTGACCGTATTTCTGACCCCGATCGATCCTTGGTTGGGGCACGGCGTCGCTCACGAGGGACAGGTCGGTACCCAGATGGGTTTGCCCGGGATTCCGGCATCGGCGGAAACCGGTATTATCGCCCGCGATCTCGAACTGGTTCGCGACATCGGCGTGCGCGTTCACGTCGGCCGGCTATCTTGCGCGCGTTCCGTGGAGCTGGTGGCGCGGGCTCAAGCCGATGGGCTGCCGGTGACCGCCGATGTCGCCGTGCATCAGTTGCACCTGACCGAGATCGATTTGGCGGGTTTCGACAGCCGATGCCACGTTCGGCCACCTCTGCGCGGCTTGCGCGACCGGGACGCGTTGCGGGCCGGTTTGGCCAATGGCGTGTTGGGCGCGATTTGCTCCGATCATCAGCCGCACGAACCCGACGCCAAGCAAGCCCCTTTCGGCGACACCGAGCCGGGCATTTCCGGCCTGGATACGCTGCTGGCGTTGAGTCTGCGGCTGGCGCGGGACGAAACCTTGACGCTCCCGATGGTGTTGGAGCGCCTGACCAGCGGACCGGCCCGAATCCTGGGGCTGGACGGTGGCCATCTGGGAGTGGGTGCGCCAGCCGATGTCTGTGTTTTCGATCCCGCTGCCGATTGGCGGATGGCGGCCGGCACGTTGCGCAGTCGTGGCCAGAACACGCCGTTTCTGGGTTGGGAACTGCGAGGCTTGGTCACGCACACTCTGCTGCGCGGGCAGATCGTATACGAAAGGGAGAATGTCGATCTGTCCTAGACCAGCCAGGATGGCGAGCCGGTTATGGCGATAGCGTGTTCCGGCCGGGTTTGCAGCCGCCGTTATCCCCTGGTGCAAGGTAGTCTGGAAACGGTACTCTCCTTATCCGGGAGCTGCGGCCCGATGTCGATATCCGATGAACTGGCCTGATCTTGCCGGGTGCGCGCCGCGCGGTTGCTCTAATCCGGCGGCACGCGCCAGATGCTTACATCTGTTGCCGGAACGACGCCTTGTTCTGGGCATAGGTAGCAGCTTCGTCACGAGCGACCAAACCCTTTTTGACCAGTTCCAGCAAATGCTGGTCGAGCGTTTGCATTCCGTAAGCCGCACCGGTTTGGATGGATGAATACATCTGCGCGACCTTATCCTCGCGAATGAGGTTGCGGATGGCGGGGACGCCGACCATGATTTCCCAAGCGGCGGTTCGCCCGCCGCCTTTTTTCTTGAGCAGCGCCTGCGAAATCACTGCCCGCAGCGACTCGGATAACATCGAGCGCACCATCGGTTTCTCGCCGGCGGGAAACACGTCGATGATGCGGTCGATGGTTTTGGGAGCGGAGCTGGTGTGCAGGGTGCCGAACACCAGGTGGCCGGTCTCGGCGGCGGTCAGCGCCAGCCGGATGGTTTCCTGGTCGCGCATTTCGCCGACCAGGATGATGTCGGGATCCTCGCGCAGCGCCGAGCGCAACGCTTCGTTGAAACCGAGCGTATCGCGATGCACCTCGCGCTGGTTGACCAGGCAGCGCTGGCTCTGGTGAACGAATTCGATCGGATCTTCGATGGTCAAAATGTGGCCGTATTCGTTTTTGTTGATGTGGTCGATCATCGCCGCCAGGGTGGTGGACTTGCCCGAACCGGTTGGGCCGGTCACGAGAATCAACCCGCGCGGGGCAGCGATCAGATCCCGGAACACCGGCGAACAGCCGAGATCTTCCAAGCTCTTGATCTGGGTGGGAATGGTGCGAAACACGCCCGCCGCGCCCCGGTCCTGGTTGAACGCGTTGACGCGGAACCGAGCCAGCTTGGGAATTTCGAACGAAAAATCGCATTCCAGAAATTCGTCGTAGTCCTTGCGCTGTTTGTCGTTCATGATGTCGTAGATCAGGCCGTGCACCACCTTGTGGTCGAGCGGCGGGACGTTGATGCGGCGCACATCGCCGTCCACCCGGATCATCGGCGGCAAGCCGGCCGAGAGATGCAGGTCCGAAGCGTTATTGGTCACAGAAAAAGTCAATAGTTCGTCGAGGGTCATGGCGGTTGCTCCCGCGAAAGCGTTACGAAGCGGCCCGATGGCGGGCGATTCGGAAAATTCAAATTTCAAATAGTATATATCGCAATAGCGTTGCGACCGCGCCATCGTCTGACGAGAGAATCCATCATGATTACCGATTATGCCGCTCGCCTTCATGCCGTGTTGGCTCGCATTCGCGCCGCAGAGCAACGATTCGGGCGCCCGCCGGAATCGGTCGAGCTGCTGGCCGTCAGCAAAACGCACCCGCCGTCGGCCATCGCGGCGGTGGCTGCCGCCGGCCAGATCCGTTTCGGCGAAAACTACTTGCAGGAAACGCTGGATAAGATGACCGAATTGGCGGCGCTGAATCTGGAGTGGCACTTCATCGGCCCCATTCAGGCCAACAAAACTCGATCCATCGCCGAACGTTTCGCCTGGGTTCATAGCGTCGATCGGCCGAAAATCGCCGAGCGGTTGAGTGCGCAGCGGCCCGGTCACCTGCCACCGCTGAACGTCTGTCTGCAAGTCAATATCGATAAAGAGTTCAGCAAACATGGTTTGGACGAGTCGGAAGTGCCCGCAGCCGCCTGGGCGGTAGCCGCTCTACCGCGATTGCGGTTGCGCGGCCTGATGGCGATCCCCGCCCCAGACCCGGAATTCGTGGCGCAACGCAAGCCTTTTGCGCGACTTCGTGCGTTGCAGGAGCGCTTGGCCGCTGGCGGACTAGAGCTCGATACTTTATCTATGGGTATGTCCGACGATCTCGAAGCCGCGATCGCCGAAGGCGCTACTCTAGTGCGAATCGGTACTGCCATCTTTGGGTCGCGCGCCTGAAGGCTGGTTTGCAGTATGCTTAAAGTGCAACGACCAAATCCGGTTCGGGCCGTTGGCCCGAAACCCATTTGCTGCTCCGGGAAGCCGACGATGCCGTCACCTATTCCGATATCCGCTCTCTTCGTGCTTGGCCGGCTGGCCAGTGTGGCGCTGTTGGTTGCGCCGCTTCTGGCTGGTGCAGACGACAGCTATCTGCGCGAAATCGAGGACGAAGCCAAACGGCAAGCCACCGCCCTGATTACCAGCCAGCCGCAAGTCGTGCCGGTGTGGGCGGTGCCCGCGCCGGATGCCGCCGAACGGTTGGCGCCAGGCTTGGATCGCAACGGGTTCGAGCGGGCTCTGCAAGAAAGATCGCCGGGAACTTACGCCTCTTTTCAACGGCTCGACCCGGCCAATAAACAGCAAGTCTACGAGTCTTATCAAAAAGATAACCTGCTGGCCAACATCGGCGAGCAGGTCGCCCGACTGTTGGGCAACAAACCCTGAAGCACGTTTCTACCCAGGCGCAAAACGGTATTCGTTCTTGTCCGGGTACCACGACTTTAACACCGCGAGGCGGAGATGAAAGACGTTCCCATTGCCTTCATCGGCGGCGGCAACATGGCCCGCAGTTTGATCGGCGGCTTGATCGGCGGCGGCCACGATCCGGGCTGCATTTGGGTCGCCGAACCCGACGCTAGCCAGCGCGAATTTTTGCACGGCCGTTTCGGTGTCCATGCTGGTGCCGGTAACCCGGAAATTGCCACCAAGGCCGAAGTGGTCGTATTGGCGGTCAAGCCGCAGGTTTTGCAAGGCGTCGCCCGGCAGTTGGCGCCGGCCATCCAAGCGCACCAGCCGCTGGTGATTTCCGTCGCTGCCGGCGTGCGCGAACCGGATTTGCGGCGCTGGCTGGGCGGCGGATCGCTAGCGTTGGTACGAACCATGCCCAACACCCCGGCCTTGGTCGGCAGCGCTGCCAGCGCCTTGTTCGCCAACGAATTCGTATCCGAAGAGCACCGGCAACTGGCGGAATCCTTGTTGCGGGCGGTCGGTGTGACGGTCTGGGTGGACGACGAAAGTTTGCTGGACGCGGTTACCGCGCTGTCCGGCAGCGGCCCCGCCTATTTCTTTTTGGTGATGGAATCGCTGGAGCGCGCGGCGCTGGATCTTGGCCTGGAGGCCGAGATCGCCCGGCTGCTGACGCTGCAAACCGCTTTCGGCGCGGCCAAGATGGCGCTGGAAAGCGTGGAAAGCCCCGCCACGTTGCGAGTCCGGGTTACCTCGCCGGGGGGCACCACCGAACGGGCCTTGGCGATCTTGGGCGATGGCGGCGTGGGGCCGCTGTTCGCCAAAGCGCTGGAAGCCGCTCGCCAGCGTGCCCGCGAACTGGGCGACTTGTTGGGGGAACAACCGTGACCGCGACCCTGTTTCTCGTCCAGACCGTTTTCGGTTTTTACATCCTGGCGGTGATGCTGCGCTTCCTGTTGCAGTGCGTGCGCGCCGATTTCTACAATCCTTTGGTGCAATTTTTGGTTCGCATCACCAATCCGCCGTTGCTACCGTTGCGCCGCATCGTGCCCGGATACCGGGGGCTGGATCTGGCGTCGGTGGTTTTGGCGTTCGCCCTGCAACTGGTCGAAGTGTTGTTGGTGACTCTGCTGCTCGGTCAGAGCGCCAGCGTCGTCGGTTTATTGCTGCTGACCGTGGCGGAGCTGCTCAAGCTGCTGATCAACATTTACCTGTGGGGCGTGGTGATCCAGGCGGTGCTAAGCTGGTTCAATCCCGATCCTTATCACCCGGCGGCGCGGGTGCTGGCTCAGTTGACCGCGCCGGTGCTGCGGCCGGCCCGGCGATTGCTGCCGCCGATTTCCGGGATCGACCTATCGCCGATGCTGGTGGTGGTGGCGCTGATCTTCGTCAGCCTGCTGTTGCAGGATTTGCTTGGATTCTGGACAGGGGGAATCCGCTGAGGCGATGGGCGTTAGCGGATATCGTTGGGATGGTGCCGATTTGATCCTGAACGTTCGGGTCCAGCCGCGCGCCAGCCGCGACGAGTGGCTGGCACCGCGCGATGATCGGATCGGCGTCCGCATCGTTGCGCCGCCCGTGGATGGCAAGGCCAACGCTCATTTGCGGGAATTTCTGGCGACGCTGTTCGGGGTGGCGAAAAGTCAGGTGACGCTGCTGGCCGGCGAAACCGGCCGCGACAAGCGGCTGCGCATCGCCGGCCCGCGCCGGCTGCCGCCGGGGATCGAACCGCTGTCCAAGTGACGCTGTCCAACGTGAATAAATATATTCAACACATTAAAAAATATATTAATTTTTATTGAATCAAACCCGGTTGCCGCCAAGCCTGGCGCCGATTAGACTTGATCCCCCCGTTTATTTGCATCGTTCCCCACGGATACAACACCACGGTCAGGAGCACAATGCCGCACACTTTTCCTCCGGATTCCGTCGGTTTGGTCACCCCCCAGACCGCCCATTTTGCAGAGCCGCTGGCGCTGGACTGCGGCCGGTCGCTGGCGGCTTACGAGATGGTCTACGAAACCTACGGCACGCCGAACGCCGACCGCAGCAATGCCGTGCTGATCTGCCATGCCTTATCGGGCGATCACCATGTCGCCGGCTATCACGAGGGCACCGATCCGGGCAAGCCGGGCTGGTGGGACAACTGCATCGGTCCCGGTAAACCCATCGATACTCGCGAGTTCTTCGTGGTGTGCTGCAACAACCTGGGCGGCTGTAAAGGCTCCACTGGCCCGACCGCCATCAATTCGGACACCCGCAAGCCCTACGGGCCGGATTTTCCCATCGTCACCGTCAAGGACTGGGTGCGCAGCCAGGCGCGGCTGGCCGACCGGCTCGGTATCCAGCAGTGGGCGGCAGTGATCGGCGGCAGCCTGGGCGGGATGCAGGCCATGCAGTGGACCATCACGTTTCCCGAGCGGGTGCGGCACTCGCTGGTGATCGCCGCCGCGCCGCGGCTATCGGCGCAGAACATCGCCTTCAACGAAGTGGCGCGGCAGGCAATCTTGTCCGATCCCGATTTTCACCACGGACATTATTACGAGTTCGGCGTGGTGCCGCGTCGCGGGCTGATGATCGCCCGGATGTTGGGACACATCACTTATTTGTCCGACGAAGGGATGCGCGCCAAGTTCGGCCGCGAGATGCGCGAGGGCACGCCCAACTTCCACTTCAACTTCGATACCGAGTTTCAGGTGGAGAGCTATTTGCGCCATCAAGGCCATGCCTTCGTGGACCGCTTCGACGCCAACACGTATCTGCTGATCACCAAGACCTTGGATTATTTCGATCCGGCGGCCGACTTCGATCAGGATTTGTCCGCAGCATTTCACCGGACGCGGGCGCGGTTTTTGGTGATCTCTTTCACCAGCGACTGGCGGTTTGCACCGGCCCGCTCGCAAGAAATCGTGCGGGCGCTGGTTCGATCCGGACGCGAGGTCAGTTACGCCGAAATTCCATCCGAATACGGCCACGATGCTTTTCTGATGCCGATCCCGCTCTACCATGAAACCTTGCGCTGCTATCTGGCGCGGGTCGCCCAAGAGGTGAACGCCCATGCGGCCTGAACTGGAGCTCATCAGCGAATGGATCCGCCCCCGCACGCGCGTGTTGGATTTGGGTTGCGGAGACGGCGCGCTGCTGGCCTATTTGCGCGCGCATCGACAGGTCGGGGGTTACGGCCTGGAAATCGACACCGACAACATCGTCAAATGCATTCGGGCCGGCATCGATGTCATTCACGCCGACTTGGAGGCCGGATTGGCGGATTTTGGCGACAGCAGCTTCGATTACGTGATCATGACCCAAACCTTGCAGGCGGTGCGGCATACCGAGGCGCTGCTCGACGAGATGTTGCGGGTGGGTCGGCAGGGCATCGTGACTTTCCCCAACTTCGGCTTCTGGCGCTGCCGGGCGCAGATTGCCCTCCAGGGGTTCATGCCGGTGGTCAAAACCTTGCCTTATCAGTGGTACGATACGCCGAACGTCCACCTGTTCACCATCCGCGATTTCGAGGAACTGTGCCGACGCAAGCGAATCGATATTTTGCAGCGCACGGTGCTGGACCACGCCCATCGTCCCCGGCTAGGGCCTCGCTTATGGCCCAATCTGCTGGGCGAAATTGCCCTGTATCGGCTAGGCCGCGCCTGAACGGTTTGTTTTCCGCGCCGCCGCTCTATTGCCTGCTATTTCGGCCTCGATTTTGGAGATTCGTGATGCCTATTATCCCGTTCGCTATCCACCGCCGGCGGCGGCGCAGCCATCTAGCCGGCCAGAGCGGTTTTACCCTGATCGAAGTCATGGTCGTAGTCGTGATTCTCAGCATTCTGGCGGCCGTGGTGGTGCCGCGCATCATGGACAATCCCGACAAGGCCCGGGTGGTCAAGGCCAAGCAAGATATCCGGGTGATCAAGAATCAGTTGGATCTATACCGGCTACACAATTTCCGCTATCCGACTACCGAGCAGGGCTTAGAGGCGCTGGTGCAAAAACCAGCCGATGCGTCGCATTGGCAAGAGGGCGGCTATCTGGACAAGTTGCCCAAAGATCCCTGGGGCAAAGCCTACCAATACCTCAGTCCTGGCCAGCATGGGGAAATCGATATTTATTCGTTGGGCGCCGACGGCCAGCCGGGCGGCGAAGGTGTCGATGCCGACATTGGCAACTGGAACCTAGACGACTAGGCCACCTCATATCGAAGCACCGAGATGACCGCACCGGCGCGCGGTTTCACCCTGCTGGAAATCATGGTCGTGCTAGTGCTGATCGGGATTATGACCAGCTTCGCTCTGCTCTCGGCCGGCGGCGGACCCAAAGAGCGGCTGAATGAAGAAGCCCGGCGCCTGGCGGCGCTGGTGGAGTTGCATCAACAAGAAGCTATCCTGAGCGGAGAATTGCGCGGTATCCAGTTTTCTCGTACCGGCTACGATATCTTGCGTCAGGACGAAAAAGGCGCGTGGCAATCGCCCGCTGCCGCCGATGCCCTGATCGGACATCGGCTGCCCGAAGGGATTGCGCTGGGGCTGTGGATCGAAGGCCGGCCAGCTCCCCTGAACAGCCGCAAGCCGCAAGTGCTGTTGCTAGCCAGCGGCGAAGCGACCGAGTTCGTCGCCGCGTTTGGCCTCGCTGACGAGCAGAGACCGAACGCGCCGCTGTACCGGGTCGCCGGGGATGCCTTGGGCCGATTGACGGTCAGCGAGGTGACGCGATGAGGGATCAAACCGGCTTCACCCTGCTGGAAGTGCTGGTCGCGCTGGCGGTGCTGGCCATTGCGATGGGCGCAATCACCGGTGCCGCGACCCAGAGCGTCAACAGCGTCGGCTACTTGCGCGACCAGACTTTCGCCGGTTGGATGGCTCTCAACAAGGTCAACGAGCTGCTGTTGGATCCCAAACCCTGGCCGGATGCGGGCTCGCGCAAAGGCAGCGCCGATCTTGCCAACCGCACTTGGCGTTGGGAAGCGCAGTTCAAAAAGACCGACGATCCCGACCTGTCGCGTCTGGAAGTCGCGGTTCGGGCCTACGAGAATGGTCCGGTGTTGAGCGCGCTGGTGGCTTTCAAAAGCCGTCCACCTCCGGACGAATCGACCGAAGATCGGTCTCCCTCGGATCGAGCGCCCAAAAGCCAGCTTCGCTCGCCATGAACGTCCGGGCTCGCGGCTTTACCCTGCTGGAACTGCTGGTTGCCCTCGCGGTATTCGCCATCATGTCCATCGCCGCCTATGGCGGTTTGCGCAACGTGCTATTCACCCGCGCCGCCGTAGAAGAACAAAATCGGCGGCTGGCGGCGGTACAACTGGCGGTTTATCGGCTGGAGCAAGATATCGAACAAGCCGTGCCGCGCGGTATCCGCGACGAGTACGGCGAACCCCAAGCCGCTTTGATCGGCGGGGAGCTCGCCAGTGACCGGCTGATCTTGACCCGCGCTGGCTGGGATAACCCGCTCGGCCAGCAGCGCGCCACCCTGCAACGAGTCGCTTACCGGCTGCGGGACGGCCGCCTGTGGCGGCTATACTGGGACGTGCTCGACCGGGGTGGTCCGAGCGAGCCACGCGAAATATTGTTGCTGGACCGGGTGCGCGAACTCCGGGTGCGTTTTCTGGACCAGGACGATTGGCGCAACGATTGGCCGCCGCCTGCCAACGACGAAGCCAGCAAAAAAAACGATCTCGACATGCTGCCCCGCGCAGTGGAAATTGGCCTAACGCTAGAGGATTGGGGTGAAATCGTTCGGTTGTTGCCTCTGCCCGGTTGATCGTGCCGATCTCGTTCCACGCCCGGCCACGCCGAAGATCGCGTTTTATCGTGCCGGCCGTTATCGCGCCGGTCGCGATCAGGCCGGCGTCGCCCTGATCACCGTATTGCTGATCGTGTTCCTCGCCAGCATCGCCGCGACCAGCCTAGCGGCCTTGCAGCAGATGGCGATCCGCCGCAGCACGATACTCCAGCACCAGCAGCAGGCGCGGCTGTACGCGCTCGGAGCCGAACAGTGGGCGATGCTCGTTCTGGCGCGGGATCGCAAGCAAAACGAAACCGATCATCCCGGCGAAACATGGGCCAATTTGCCGCCGGCGCTGCCGGTCGAAGGCGGTACGCTATCGGCCAGCCTGCGCGATTTGCAAGGGCGCTTCAATCTCAACAGCCTGTGGCAGCCGGCATCCTCGACTGCTGGCGCGCCCGCTTCGGGCGGCGCGGATCGAAAAAACGAATCCGAGAAGAGCGGGGAACAGGCGGAAGACGAGGAAGACCAAGAGCGGGCAGAAAAAAATACCGATCAATCCGGCTTGTCGCCGGGCGCGTCCAAACCGGCCGACGCCACCGATACCGAGGGCGCCAGCGGATCGCGAAAAGCCCGCTTGAACGAGCCGCAATTCCAGGTTCTACAACGGTTGTTGACCAGCCTCGAACTGAAACCCGAACTGGCACAGGCTATCGTCGATTGGCTCGATCCCGATCAGGACCCGCTCTTTCCCGACGGCGCCGAAGACAGCGATTACAACGTTCAAACCCCGCCTTATCTGGCCGCTAATCGTCCCCTGATCAGCGTGTCGGAATTGCGGCTGATCAAGGGCGTCGACCAGGAGGTCTACGACAAGCTGGTGCCGTTGGTTTGCGCCCTATCCCCCGATACGCCGCTGAACGTCAACACGGCACCCGCAATAGTGTTGGCAGCCCTGGGCGAGAGGCAAGATCCGAAAGACATGGAGCGTTTGCTCGAAGATCGGCCCGACGATGGTTACAAAAACGTGGACGATTTTTTAAGCGCGGCACATCTGACCGTGAACGCGCAACTGAAAGCCCAGCTTAGCGTTAGCAGCCAGCATTTTTTGTTGCGGGCTGAAGCGCGGGTGGGCGACGGGCGCGCGATGTTATACAGTATTTTATATCGCGACAAAAACGGTGTCCGCGTTCTGCAACGCAGTTTCGGCAACCAGGATTGAGACGACCTTGCCCGCCCAGCTCGTATTTTTTCGATTGCTCGCCTTCCCCGATCAAGCCGAATGGCTTTTGCATCCGGGCGGCAGCGTTCAGCGTGGATCTTTGGCCGAGCTGGCCGCGCAGGCTGGCGGTGCACGGCAAATTCTGATCGCCCCGGGCGAAACGTCTATTTTGCACCCGATCGCCGTGCCCGGCCGCAAACGATCGGCGTGGGCGCGCGCCGTGCCTTATGCTCTGGAAGATCAGGTGATCGAAGAGATCGAGTCCCTGCATTTCGCGTTGGGCAGCGTGCCGGACGGTGGTTGGTTGCCCGTGGCGGTGGTCGGTCACGCTGCCTTGCGCGCTTGGATGGGAGCGTGTGACCAAGCCGGCCTGGCTCCGGCCGCCGTCGTGCCGGAGCCGCTGCTGCTACCTTGGCAGGATGGCGATTGGAGCATAGTGCTGGAAGAGCGGCGAGCGGTGGTGCGCATCGGCCGCCAGGAAGGTTTTGCGACGGAGCGCGATGCGCTGGGGTTGCTGTTGAGCCAAACATTGGTCGAGGCCGGCGACGCCAAACCGCGCCGACTCCGGATCTGGGGAAGCGCCGCTGCGGAGTTTGCCGAACCCGCCATCGCCGAAATCGAACGCGTTGTCGAAGCCGACCCGATCGAACCGCTCCAACTGTTTGCGGCGACTTACCAGCCGGGTACCGTTCTCAACTTGCTGCAAGGGTCCTACAGCCGGCAGGCCCAGTGGGGCCGCTGGCTGCGGCCTTGGCGAGTCACGGCGGCGTTGGCGGGGTTGTGGCTGCTGGTTCAGGGTTGCGCGCAAGTTTACGAAAATTGGCGGTTGCGGCAGGAATTGGTATCGCTAGGAGCCCAGATGGAGCGGGTTTACAGAGAGGCTGTGCCTGGCGCGACCCGCATCGTGAATCCCAAGGTGCAACTGGAGGCCCGCCTGAAGGAATTGCGTTCGAGCGGTACCGGCAGCGGCGCTTTTCTCGAATTGCTGCACCGAGGCGGACAACCGCTCGTCAATTTTCCGGATGTCGTCCTGCGCGGTTTTAGCTATCGCGACGGGCAATTGGATCTGTCCTTGCAGGGCGGTGATCCGGCCGTGCTCGACCAGCTTCGGCAACAGTTTAACCAGCAGCCGGGCTTGCAGACCGAGATACGTACTACCCAACGAGAAGGACAACTGGAAAGCAAGATTACTTTAAAGAAGGCGGCATCATGAAGGCTTGGTGGGAAACCCTGAGCGCCCGCGAACGCGGCTTGGTCGCGAGCGGGGCAGTGTTGACCTTGGCGCTGCTGTTGTACGCGCTGGTGTGGGAGCCGTTCCAGAGCAGCGGACGCCGGCTCCGGCAAAGCGTGGCCGAGCAGCGTGCCGAACTGGTCTGGATGCGGCAGGCAGCCCAGGAGATCAAGCGATTGGGTGGTGCCGGAACCGCGAAACCCACAGCCGAAGACCGTTCTTTGCTGACCCTGGTGGATCAAACTGCGCGGGCGGCGGGTTTGGGGACGGCGCTGAAACGGGTCGCTCCCCAAGGCGAAGATAAACTGAGCGTCCAATTGGATTCGGTCGAGTTCGACAAGCTCCTCCCCTGGCTGGGTACGCTGGAACGCGACCACCGCATCGCCATCGTGAGCTTGAGCGTGGATCGCATCGATGGCGCTGGCTTGGTAAACGCCCGCATCATCCTGAGCAGCCCGGTCGGCCGCCTATGAAACGCGCCCTGGGTTACGGTTTGCTGGGATTGGCGGCGTTCCTGCTGTTCCTGCTATTACGGGTGCCGGCCAATCTGGTGACAGGTCAGGTCGGCACGCGGTTGTCCGATTTTAGCGTGCAAGACGTCGAGGGTACGGCGACCGAAGGAACCATGTTGGGAGCGCGCTGGCGCGGTGCCCGGATCGAGCGGCTAACTTGGCGCTGGCGCCCGCTGGCGCTGTTGCTGGGACGGTTGGAGTTCAATTTGAGCGCCGACGATCCGGAGATTAAATTGATCGGAAACGCCGCGATGGGCTTGGGTCGGCAAGTGCATTTTCGGGATCTGGCCGGCCGCCTGCCGCTGTCTAGGCTCGGCAACTTGGCTGGAAATTTGCCGCTGCAAGGAACGGTGGAGTTTGCTTTGCCGGAACTCGATCTGGGCGCCACCGGCCGGCCGTTGGCGGCACGCGGAACCGTTCGCTTGCTGAACCTGCGCACCGCGTTGAATCCGCCCACCAGCATCGGCGATTTCGTGGTCCAGCTCGATTCGACGAGCACGGAAGGCGTTCGAGGCAAGATCAAAGACAACAACGGACCCTTGGTCCTGGACGGGACATTAGGTTTGTTACCGGATGGCCGCTACCGTTTCGACGGTCAAGCTGCCGTCCGCGATGCCGCCAACCAATCTTTGCGTCAGGCGATGAGCCTGTTAGGGCCACCGGGCAGTGATGGCCGCTGGACGTTGAATTTTTCGGGTGCGCTGGCTCCTTGAAAAGGCCCGATTTACGAGCAACGATTTTTTACCATTACGATTTCCAACCGATCCCGACGAGACCACCGAGGAGCAACCATCGATGCGATCCAAAACGCGCGGATTCTTGACCCTTTTGGCGATGCTCGTGTTAGCCGCCTGCGCCACCGAACCGGCACCGCCGACTGTCAAACTTCCGGCTTTTACAGCATCCTCCGATGCGGCGTTTCCGGCGCCGCCGGAGATCCAGCCACAAGTGAAGTTCTGGCAGAACGTTTACGCGGGCTGGGGACGCCATCAAGTCGCGCTGCACGATGACCGTTACCTGGACATCGTCTATGGCGTCCTCGCTCTGCCCGGCTCGGTGGGCGAAAGCCAAACCGCCGATCAAAAGGATTTCGTCAAAGGACACATGGAAACCCTGAAAGGCCTTTTGAGTCAGGTGGAATACAAGACCGCCGCCAACGCTCCGCTGACGCCCGCCGAGCAAGCGTTGGCGAACCACATCAAAGCCAGCAGCGGCGGTCCCGGCGCCCTGATTGGCGCCAGTGATCGGTTGCGCAGTCAGCGCGGCATGCGCGAGCGTTTCAAGCGCGGCCTTGAAATCAGCGGCCGTTACGATATGACCTTTCGTGGCGTGTTCCGCGAGGCGGGCCTGCCCGAGGATCTGGCTTATTTACCCCACGTCGAATCGTCCTTTCAGAACCATGCGGCTTCTTCGGTTGGGGCAGTGGGTATGTGGCAGTTCATGCCCGATACCGCACGACACTTCGGTATGCTGAATGCGGCGGTGGACGAGCGGCGCGATCCGGTGGCCTCGGCGCAAGGTGCGGCCAGTTACCTGCGCAACGCATACAATAGTCTCGGAACGTGGCCGCTGGCGCTGACCTCCTACAATCATGGAGTCGGGGGCATGAAACGCGCCCGGGAAGCTTTTGGAACGGATTTCGCCGCTATCGTACGGAGTTACTCGGGGTCCAGCTTTGGTTTCGCGTCGCGGAATTTTTACGCCGAATTTTTGGCGGCTCGCGATATCGCTCGCAATCCGCAGCGATTTTTCCCGGAAGGCGTCAACTACGAGCCGCCTTTGAATTTGGACCGAGTACGGCTCCGGCAAACGGTGTCCGTTCCCGCTTTAGCGAGCTATTACGAAGTCGATCGGTGGGAGCTGAACGGCCTGAACAAGTCTTGGAATTCTGCGGCCCAAGAAGGCCGGATTTCGCTACCCACCGGTACCATGGTGTGGTTGCCGGCCGGAACGATTGCCCGCCTCGTGCAGCGGGGCGCCGCCGACCAGGCACTCGCTTTGGCCGAGGCGGTGACCACCGTCCGATAGAACCTTTGGCCGAGGCGGTGACCGCCATCCGGTGGAACGCCGACCGGCAAACGCGGTTTTTGCACCCGTAAAAAAACCCCTCCTTTTGGGAGGGGTCGAGCGAAAAGCGTAGCCTTCTTTCTTCAGCCGACGACTTTTTTGAGTAGCTCCTCGGCGCGCTGTTTCTGCGAGGTATTGCCCTCGCGCAGAACTTCTTCCAAGAGACCGCGCGCTCCCACCTGATCTCCCATGTCCAGAAAGGCGGTCGCCAGATCCAATTTGGTTTCCACGTAATCGGTTACGGTATCGCCGCCGCCGCCGCCGCCCAAGGATCCGGCTTTCATCTTGCCCAGGTCCAGAGTTTGGCTGCCGAATTTGTGCAGTTCGTCGTCCAGTTTCAGCGAGTCGTCGCGCAAATTTCCATGTCTTTCGAGCTCCTGAGTGACATCGGCGAATTCGAATTTCTGTTCTGGCGTTGCCGCTGGAGCAGAGGAAGAGCCCGCCGCTTTCTGTGCCGACAAAATGGATGAGATGGACGAAATCGATGCTGGCTCGGTCGCCGGCTCAGGCGTGTCGATGCCGGATGGCAAGCCGGAGAACTTCGGACTCGGCGCGGCGGGTTTCATCTCCAGCGGTGGCAACTCGACCGGCTGCGATGCGGTTTGTTGCAGGCCCAGCTCGCCGAAATCGAAATCGAAGCCATCCAGCCGTAGTTCAGACGGCAATTCCGGCTTTGGTGGGGCTTGCCTCGGTTCCGGCTCGGTGGGCGGCTCGGCCAACAGCGGGCTGACCGACTTGCGCGTAGCGGCCGAGGCCGTGGGCGGCTCGGCGTCGGGCAACCGGCCGTCGAGGTTTAGTGTGGGCGTGGGCGAAACATTTTTGTCCCCAAACCCCAGCGGCTGGCCTTCGCCACCAAAATCGATGTCTCTGAGTAACTCGGTGACCGATCTGGGTTGCGGCACCACCGGTTTAGATGCCACCGGTTCCTCTTGGTGCGGTGCCGTTGCCGCAGCTCCGGTCTCGACCGCCGCATGGATCAGCGGCCGAGTGAGGCTTGGCTCGCGCACTTGGGTCCGCGCCGACGGCGTATCCGCCGGTTCGCCGGTCGCCGCGCCGGTGACCGGTTTCTGCGGTGGCTCGGCGGTGGTTGTCGCTGGCATTGTCTCCGGTTTCGGGCGCGCAGGCCGCCGGAGTAACGGCAAGAGGATGACCGAAATGATCGCCAGCAAGATCAATGCGATGGCGATCCATACCACCGGATTCGACATCCAACTGGGTTCGGCTTCCACCACAGGCTGTACCGGCGGCTTAGCGGGCGGGGGCTTGACGGCCGGCGCTGGCGGCGGTTCCGGTTGCTGCGGTGTGGCGGCCGGTGGTGCGGGTGGCGCAACGGCGTTGGGGGCAGTCGTAGCGGCCGGTTCGGGCGGTGGTGTTTCCGCTTGTGGAATGGTAGCTTGCGGAATGATTTCTCGCGGCTGCTCGGCTGGGGACAGCATCGAAGGAGCCGGAGCCGGAACCGGAGCCGAGGGGGGCGTTACCGCCGGTGGTGCGCTGGATTCGGCGGCCACGGGTGGTGGCAAGACCGCTGGTGGCGGCTCGGGCGGCTCGGGCGGCGCGGTGGTAACCGGTTCGGCCGGCGGTAGCGTCGCCGAGGGCTGGGCCGGCGGCGGCACGGCAGCCAAGTCCGGAATCGGAGACGGCGGCGTGGGCGCACCTTGCACGCCTAGCGCCTGCGCGGTCGGAACCTTGAGCATGGCGCCGGCTCGCAAGGCATCAGGATTGCCGTTGACGAATGCCCCCGAGTTGCCGGCCAGCAAGATCGACATCATTTGCGGCAAGCTGATGGCGGCTGACGGCCGAACCCGATTGGCGACGGCCATCAGGGTTTCGCCCGGCCGGATCGGCCCGTAGGCCGAAGCGCCCTCGAAATTGACCGCAGGGGCCGGCGGTAGGGTGGACGCAGAGCGCGGAGCGGGAGCCGGTGCCGCCGCGGCTGGTGGCGGGATCACGGTTGGCGTCGGCGGTGGCGGCGGCAGGCGGCGGTTGGCGTATAGTTCCGGGTCGATTTGAACCGTAAATTCCCGGATCAACCGGCCGCGCGACCAGGCCAGCTCCAACAACAAATTGAAGTTCGGCTCGCGAATCGGCTCGACAGAACTGATTTTGATGAGATTCGGCCCGCCGGGCGGCGTCTGGACCGAAAACCGTAACGTCGAGAATAATGCCAGGCGATCGATCCCAACTCGATCAAAATCCTGCTGGCGGGGAATCCGCACGGTCAACCCGGTCAGTTCGCCAGGATTATTGACGATCAGAGGAATATCGGCGTCGAAGTTTTGGTTGAGCGCCGAGCGCACGGCGAGCGGACCGACACCCAAGGCGAAAGCGCACAGCGGCGCCGCCAGCGCGGCCAAGAGGGATAGTCGGAGTAATGTCCTGGTCGGCATGGACCTGTCTCCATTCCACCGCCGAGTGATCGAGATCGCGGCGGGATTGGTTTGGATGCTGCTACCGGCCACGTTGGACCAGTAGCTTTCCCACTTCGATCTGGCGGCAACGCGTGCGGCGAGTCGAAGCTTCCCCATAAAGATACTCCCTAACGAGGAGTTTTTCAGTGCAAGCAACGACCGATGGCCGATTCAAAAACGCCAACGATCGCGCGAGGTGGGCTCGCGGGGCAGCGAGCTTTCCGTGCCAAGAAGCCGGAGAATTCCACCAGTGCTCGTCACGCCCTGATAATAGCGCCATTTTTGCGGCTATACATCTCTTCGTTGCACGCAGCGGCATCGACATTACAATTCCGGTCATTCGAGACGTGTTTAAACTTCTTTAATTCTGCCGAATACGCCGATGAGTATCCGCATCCTGTTGGTCGAGGATGAGCCGTCCATCGCCGAAATCGTCGAGTTCGCGTTGGCGAGCGAGGGATTTCAGGTCGCTTGGCGCCATCTGGCTGGCGAAGCCGAAGCCGAACTGGCGGCGACCCCTTACGACCTGGTCGTGCTCGATATCGGACTGCCAGACGGTTCCGGTCTGGAGCTGCTCAAGCGGATACGTCGTACCTCCGAAGTGCCGGTGGCGATTCTATCCGCCCGAAACGCCGAACTCGACCGGGTGCTTGGGCTGGAGCTGGGTGCGGACGATTACGTTACCAAACCGTTCAGCCCGCGCGAGCTGGCTGCCCGGGTCAAGGCCATCCTCAAACGCACCGCCCGGTCCAGTGCCGCATCGCAAGAGACGGCCGGCCAGCCGACCGAAAGCACCTGGTTCGAGATCGACGAGGATCGCGCCACCATTTGCTTTCGCGGCCGTTCCCTGGAGTTGACCCGCTACGAATATTTCCTCCTCAAAACCCTGTTGGCTCGACCGGAACGGGTGTTTTCCCGAGCGCAACTGATGGATCGCGCCTGGCCCGATCCTGCCGCCAGCTTTGAGCGTAGCGTGGACACCCACATCAAGGCGCTGCGCGCCAAGCTGCGGGACATCGACCCGCGCGTCGATCCGATCCGAACCCATCGCGGTCTAGGCTATTCGGTGCGGGCCAGCGACCGATCCTGAGTTCGACCATCGCCATGCACCTCGGCCTCAAATTGTTTCTGGGTTACTTTCTGATCGTCGGGATCGGGATGTATTTCTCGCTCAACATTCTGGGCAACGAACTGAAACCGGCATTTCGCCAGTCGGCGGAAGAGACATTGATCGACACTGCTAACCTGCTGGCCGTGCTGGTTCGCGACGACGTGCTGAACGGTAGCATCGCGGATGGCCGTTTCCAGGCTCGCTTGGCCGAATATGCCCGCCGCGTTCCCAATGCCCGCGTCTGGGATATCGTCAAGAACAGCCTCGATCACCGCATCTATATCACCGACGAGCGCGGCATCGTGATCTTCGATTCGTTCAATCTGGATCTGGGCCGGGATTTTTCCCGCTGGAACGACGTGTACCTCACTTTGCGCGGCCAGTACGGCGCCCGCACCACCCGGGTCGATTTGAACGACGAGCGGACTTCGGTGATGTACGTGGCCGCGCCGGTCCGGGACGGCGAGCGAATCATCGGGGCGTTGACCGTGGGTAAACCCTCCTCCAGCGTGCAGCCTTACATCGACCGGGCCGAAATCAAATTGCGCCGGGTCGGTGCCGTGCTGGTGGCGGCATCGCTGGCGGTCGGGTTGGTCTTCTCCTGGTCGCTGGCCTATTCCATCAGCCGGCTTGCCGCCTACGCCCGCGCGGCGGCGGAAGGTCGGCGCGGCATTGCGCCAAAGTCTGGCGGGCCGGAATTGCGGGCGCTGGCCGAGGCGGTGGAAACCATGCGGGATCGCTTGGAAGGCCGGGATTACGTGGAGCGATATGTCCACACGCTGACTCACGAGATGAAGAGTCCGCTGGCGGCGATTGCCGGTGCCGCCGAACTGTTGCAGGGCGAGCTGCCCGCGCTGCAACGGGAACGCTTCGCTGTGCTGGTCGCCGGCGAGGCGGAGCGGCTCCAACAATTGGTGGAGCGCCTGCTCGCCCTGGCCACCGTAGAGCAGCGGCGGGAATTGCACGAACGAAGACCGGTTGCCCTCAAACCGGTTGCAGAGGAGTTGCTGGCTTCCCGCGCGCCGGCCATCGCCCGCAAAGTTTTGCGGATCGATAACGCCTTGCCGGGCGATGCGGCGGTGCTCGGCGAGCCGTTTCTGATTGCCCAGGCCATCGGCAACCTGCTCGACAACGCGCTGGATTTCACGCCCGTGCAGGGCGTTGTCACCGTTGGCGCCGAACGGGTCGGCAATGCGTGGCGGCTGACGGTGAGCAATACCGGCGACCCCATTCCCGATTACGCCCGCGACCGGCTGTTCGAGCGATTCTTTTCCCTGCCGCGCCCCGATACCGGCCGCAAAAGCACCGGTCTGGGGTTGGCGTTCGTCAAGGAAGTTGCGCAACTGCACGGTGGTACGGTCGGCGTGGACAACCTGGCGGGGCAGGATGGGGTAGCGATTGGGGTGGTTGCCAGGCTCGCGTTGCCGGGTGCCTAACGATTTTTGGCTTTACCTTCCTTATCATTTCACCCGAATACACCCAATCTCCACAGTTCCCCCATCGTCCGCACATCATCCCCTCAACTGCGCCG
Organism: Competibacteraceae bacterium UBA2792; assembly: GCA_002352125.1. GTDB lineage: Bacteria > Pseudomonadota > Gammaproteobacteria > Competibacterales > Competibacteraceae > Competibacter_A. The sequence goes on from DEHU01000067.1 coordinate 21,176, forward strand.
GTTAGGCTGGCTCCATCCAATCAACCGAAGGAGCCCAGCCATGAAATACAGTCTGTTCGCCAAAATCAGCTTGATTTTCCTGATTACGATCTTTCTCGCCATCGGCCTGACGCGAATCAGCTTTCTGATCGACGAGCGCGCCGCGCGCCGGAACGAAGTCGTGGCGGGAATTGCCGCCGCCACCGCCCGCGACCAAACCTTGGTCGGGCCGGTGCTGGTCGTGCCCTACACCCGCATCGTCAAGACGCAGACGCCCAGCGAGAAAGACGAAACCAAGATGATCGAGGTCGAAAAACGGTATTCCGACGAGATTTATCTGCTGCCGGCCGAACTGGACGTGCAAGCCAACCTGAACACCGAACAAATTCGGCGCAGCCTTTATCATGCCGTGGTGTTCGGCGCCAGCATCGCGGTCAAGGGCCGCTTCGCCAGCGAGGGCGGTTTGCTGAAGGTGGAACCGAACGAGCAGATCACCTTCGGCGACCCGCGGCTGATCGTCGGTGTCAGCGATCCGCGCGGCATCCTGCGGGCGCCGGTGCTCGCTTGGGCGGAACAGCGCTTCGATTTTCTGCCCGGCACCGCCGAGGAAAAAATGCCCAACGGCATTCAAGCCCACATTCGCGGTCTGAACCCGCAAGCGCCTTGGTCGGTGGAGTTTTCGTTCTCGCTCGACCTGCGCGGCACCCAGTCTTTCGATCTCGCCCCGGTGGGCGACACCACCCGCATCAGCGTTCGGGGCAACTGGCCGCATCCTAGCTTCTACGGCCAATTTCTGCCCGAAACGCGCGAAGTCACCGCGACGGGTTTCTCCGCCGCCTGGTCCACCACCCGTCTGGCCACCAACATGATTCGGCAATTATTCGACCACCTGCGCAACAACCGCGCGCTCGATACGCTGATTGGCGTGCGCTTCATGGATCCCACCGACAGCTACGTGCAAACCGACCGCGCAATCAAATACGGACTGCTGTTCGTCGGCCTGACCTTCGTCGCTTTCTTCCTGTTCGAAATCCTCAAGCGGCTGGCGATCCATCCTCTCCAATACGGATTCGCTGGCGCTGCGCTGGTGCTGTTCTATCTGCTGCTGCTGGCGCTGTCCGAGCACCTCGATTTCGCCCTTTCCTACGCCATCGCCACCCTCGGCTGCGTCGCGCTGCTGACCTATTATCTCGCCCATGTCTTGGGTAGCCCACGCTGGGGCATCGGTTTCGGGGCGTTGATCGGCGCGGTATTCGGGTTGTTGTACGTCCTGATCAGCCTGGAAGATCATGCTTTGCTGGCCGGATCGGTCAGCCTGTTCGGCTGCTTGGCGCTGGCGATGGTGTTGACCCGCAAGGTGGATTGGTACCAACTGGGCGATGTCTTTGGCGCGCGGCGGGGCAAGGTCGCGAACGGCGGCGCGGCGCCGGCCGGATCCGACGGCGGTTGAAGTGGAGTAGGTGCCGGCCTTTGCGTCGGCACAAAACGAAAAAGGCGGCCAAAAAAGGCCGCCTTTTCTTGTTCGGCTTGGTGCCCGATTTAACTCGAATACCGCAACGCAAACGGAATCATATCGCTCAGTGTTTTTTGCACGGCCGCGTTAGCCGCTCGGGCGGCGCCTTGGGCATCCTCGCTGGGCGCCGGCTCCATCGCCTCGAACACCTGCGTTCCCAAAACGTGGCCGCTCTTCATGCTCACCACTTTGATGCGGGCCGTCAGCCTGACCCGGCTGGGTTGAGTCATGAATTCCTGCTGTAAACGGATCACGTCCACGTCGATCCGCATGTCCGCCAGCGCCGGAGCCGGCGGCGAAACCACCGCCTTGAACGCGCCCGTTCCCTCGAACGCTCGCACCAGAATCGGCAGCAACATCTTGGCGGGCGTGTCGCTCCAGACGTTGTTTTGGTAATAATCCAGCTTCGGCGGTTCTTTGGTGTAAGCGATGCGGTTGGAGTCGAATCCCGGCGCCGCCTTGGGTACCGTCACCAGCAGCGTCTTGCCGCCGGAACGCCGCGCCGGCGGCGGCGAGAATGCGCCGACTTCCAACAGGTAGGCTTGAGGCGGCGGCGAATTGTCTTGCGGCAGCGAGCAACCGGCCAGCGCCAACGCCGCCAGCAGCGTCCAACGCCACCGGCTCGCCCCCCCGGACAACCATCGCTCGATTACAAACCTCATCATTCCGTTTCCTCGTGAGTTCACCAAAGTTGTTATTGTTCGCCTGGCCCCGGCCGGCCGGCCGGTTTGCCCAGCAGCAAGGCGCGGGGATTTTGTTCCAGGAGTTCGGCCAGCCGCTGCAAAGCCGCCACCAGATCGTTGGCCTGTACCAGCAGCGCGTTGAACTCCGGTACCGTGGTCTGGCCCAGCCGCTTTAATTCCTGCCGTCCCGCTTCGGCCATACCGCTCAGATCCCGGCTGGTTTGGTTGAAGGTGTCGGCGGTTTTGCGCACCGACTGAGCGGCTGCTCTAAAGTCGCTCAAGGCCGCGCGCGCTCGACCGCTCAAGTCGTTGGTCCCCTCCAGTTCCGCCGCCAGTTGGTCGAGCGCCTTGCCTAGCCGCTGCGCGCGTTCCGCCACCTCGCGGGTAAACGTTTCCACGTTGGTCAGCGTCTGGCGGATGCTGTCGGACCGGTCGGCCAACGCTCCGGTCACTGTGCTCGCGTGCCGTAAGATCTCGGTGATGGCGGTTTGGTTTTCGTCGCCCAGCAGCCGCTCCAGCTTGCTCGATAGGCTGTTGACGTTGGTCAGGATATTGTTGAAGGCGTCGTCCAGCCGTGCCACCAGCGACGGTCCGGCCTGGATTACCGGCAAATCCTGGTCAGGTTCTTTTTCCAGCGGCAGCGACTGGCCGCCGCCGCCGCTCAGTTCCACCGATGCCACGCCGGTCAACCCCCGGGTGGACAGGGTGGCGATGGTGTCGCGGCGAATCGGCGTGCCGCGCTCGATGCCCAGAACCACATCCACTTGGTCGGGATTGACGGCGTCCAGCCGAATCGATTGCACTTGTCCGACCTGAACGCCGCGATATCGAACCGTTGCTTTGAGATTTAATCCGGCCACCGATTCGTGAAAATACACCCGGTAGCGATCGTAAACCTTGCTCTCGCCGCCCACGATCAACCAGAACGTGATGCCCAGCAGAAACGCGCCCAGAGCGATCACGAATAGCCCGACCAGGGCATAATTTACGCTGCTCTGCACGCTGTCTGCTCCCGTGCCGCGCGGCCGCGCGGTCCTTCGAAGTAAGCCCGAATCAACGGATGTTCGGATCGAGTCAATTCTTGCATCGGCGCATAGCCGATCACCCGTTTTTCCCCCAGAAATGCCACGCGATCGGTAGCCTGCCAAAGCGTGTCCAGATCGTGGGTCACCATCACCACCGTCAGCCCCAACGACTCCTTGAGTTGCACCACCAGTTCGTCGAATGCGCCGGCGCTGACCGGGTCCAGGCCGGCGGTTGGCTCGTCGAGAAACAATAGCGCCGGATCTAATGCCAGCGCTCGTGCCAGCGCCGCGCGTTTCAGCATCCCGCCGCTCAACTCGCGCGGCAGTTTGCCGCCGGTGTCGGCGGGCAAACCGGCCAGCGCGATTTTGAGATCGGCGATTTCGGCGATTTGCCGGGCGGGCAGCCGGGTGTGCTCGCGCAGCGGCACCGCGACGTTTTCCCGCACCGTCAGCGAACTGAACAGCGCGCCTTGCTGAAACAGCATCCCGAACCGTCGCCGCAACCGAAACGCCGCCGCATCGCCGATGCCGACGATTTCCTGGCCGAACAGCTTGATCGAACCAGCCGCCGGCTGCAGTAACATGATGATGGCCCGCAATAGAGTAGTTTTGCCGGAACCGCTGCCGCCGACCAGAGCGACCACTTCGCCCCGATCGATGTCGAGGTCCAGATTTTCGTGAATGGCCGTCGAGCCGAATCGCGTCCACAAGCCGCGAACCGCGACCACGGCTGTCGCCGGCCCGGCCGCTTCGTTCACAGCCCTATGCCGCCCAGCACCACCGAGAATAGCGCATCGGCGGCGATGACCAGAAAAATCGACTGTACCACGCTGACCGTCGTTTGCCGGCCAACGCTGTCGGCGCTGCCGCGCACCCGAAACCCTTGGTAGCAACCGACCAAGGCGATGATGGCGGCAAACACTGGCGCCTTGCCCACGCCGAGCAGGAACGAGGTCAGCGTCACCACTTTCGGCAGGCGATCCAGAAAGTCGTCGAAGCCGACATCGAGCAGCGCCTGCGCCATGACCATGCCGCCGAACACGCTGAGCGCATCGGCGAACACCGTCAATAGCGGCAAAGCGACGGTCAACGCCAGCAGTTTGGGAATTACCAGCAAATCCATTGGCGGAATGCCGATGGTGCGTAATGCATCCACCTCTTCGGTGACCTGCATGGTGCCGATTTGGGCAGTGTAGGACGAGCCGGTGCGGCCCGCCACGACGATGGCGGTGATCAAGGGGGCCAACTCGCGCAACATGGTCAGCGCCACCAGTTCGACGATGAAGATGTTGGCGCCGTAAAATTCCAGTTGCCGGCCGCCCTGGTAGGCGATGACTACCCCCATCATGAACGCCAGCAGGGCGATGATGGGCAAGGCGTGGACCCCGGCGGTTTCGATGTTGCCAAACAGCGCCCGCCAGCGAAACCGGGCGGGGTGCAAAGCCAACCGGGCCAGGGCTACCGCTGCTTCGCCGATGAAGGAGAGAAAGACCAAACCGTTGTTCAGATGGTGCAAAACCGTTCGGCCGAGCCGCTCTAGATGTCCTTGTGGCCGGGGTGCCGCCGCCAGCGCTCCGGCGCTGGCGCGCCGTTCCTGCACCAAGTCCAGCAGCGCCTGGTGTTCTTCGCGCAGCCCGACCAGCCGGACCGGGTGGCTGGCCCGTTCCAATTCGGCGATCAGCGTCAGCAAGCGCAGCGCGCCGGTGGTATCGATGGCGCCGATGCCAGAGCCGTCCAGTTCGATATGGTCTTTTGGCCAGCCGACGCTTTGCGGTCGCAAGTCGAGTTTTTCGATGCCGTCCAGCGTCCAGTCGCCTTCGCACCGGCATCGGCCCGGTTCGCACCGGACGATGGCCGGCTCAAAAGCCGGATAAGAGGAATCGGTAGCCATGAACGAGCGCGGACCGAATCGTCCTCAGCGCGGATTCAGCCGCCGCCAAGCGGCCGGATCCTGCTGGCTACCCGGTTTCTCCCAGATACCGCGCTGGGCTTGTTTGGCCTCGGCTTGAGCCTGCCGGTAGTCCGGCGAATCGTTGTATTGCTCGTACATCACCGCGCGTCCCTGCCGGACCATCTCCAGACCGACATCGCGTTCGCCAGCGATCACTTGGGCGACGGTTCGGTTGTAGCGGTCTTGGTCCATCACCCGCAAAGTGATCGAGCCAAACCGGGGCAGCAGGCCACGCAGCGCCTCGCGCGAACGGTCGCCCCAAGGCTCCTGCTTCATCTCCGGGGCGTCGATGCCGAACATCCGTACTTTGACCTCGCCGCTGGGACAACTGGCGGTAAGGGTGTCGCCGTCGTAAACCGATTTGACGGTACAGGCCAATTCCGCTCCCTTGGCGGTCGCCGAAGGCGGTGCCTTGGGTTCGTGCAGGAAATAGCTGACCGCGACGACGGCGATCACCAACCCGCCGATCGCCCAAGGCGAACGGCCTTTGCGGCGGCGGGCGCGGTTCAACTCACCGCGCAGCAGGCTTTGCAGCAGTTTCAGAAGGTCTTGTTTCACGGAGATGGCCGGCGTGGTAGGCGAGGTGCTCGCCGATAAAGGTGGCGATGAAGTGATAGCTGTGATCGTAGCCCTCTTGCCACCGCAGAGTCAGCGGAAAGTTGCGGGCCGCGCAAATCCGCTCCAACGAGGTCGGATGCAACTGCTGGGCGAGGAACTCGTCGGCGGTGCCTTGATCGATCAGCAAGGGGATGGCGGAGGTTCCTTCCTCGATCAATCGAACCGTATCGTAAGCAACCCAGTCTTCGCGGTTGGAGCCAAGATAAGCCTTGAAACAACCTTGCCCCCAGCTACACGCCATCGGGTGGCAGATCGGCGCGAACGCGGAAACGGAGCGATAACGGTCCGGTTCCTTGAGGGCACAGATCAGAGCGCCGTGTCCGCCCATCGAATGTCCGGCGATGGAGCGCGCATCGGTCAGCGGCAAGTTCGCCTCGACCAGCGCCGGCAATTCGCGAGTGACGTATTCGTACATCCGGTAATGCCGCGCCCAGGGTTCTTGGGTGGCGTTGACGTAGAAGCCTGCACCCTGACCGAGATCGTAGCGTTCCGGCACATCCGGCACCTCCGCACCGCGCGGACTGGTATCGGGAATGATCAGAGCCAGCCCCAGTTCGGCCGCGTAACGTTGCGCCCCAGCCTTGACCCGGAAATTATCGTCGGTGCAAGTGAGGCCAGACAGCCAATAGACTGCTGGCACCTTTTCCTTCGCCGCCGCTGGCGGCAGATAAACCGAAAAGGTCATGTCGCAGTTGCAGGCCGACGAGCGGTGGCGGTAGCGGTTCAGCCAACCACCGAATTCCTTGATCGATTCGATATGCTCCACCGGTGAACCCTCCTAGAAGAGGATGACGGAACGAATGCTCTTGCCTTCGTGCATCAGGTCGAA
>DEHU01000212.1 GCA_002352125.1 Competibacteraceae bacterium UBA2792
CCCCCCCCGTCGCCAGCCAGCGCCCGTCCGGCGAAAAACCGCAGGCCAAAACCCAGCCCGCGTGGCCGGTCAGCCATTGCGGCCCCAGCGCCGCCAACGCCTCGTCCTCGGCAGTGGGCGCTATTCGGATGGAGGGAGTGGGCGGCAGTTGTGCGCCGGTTCGTTCGCAGAACAAATAACGCGCTCCGGCGCGGTCGATGCCGCTGAAATCGGCGTTGATCAAGCGCGTATGCCGGAAGATCGCCCCGTCGATATCCGCGCCGTGCGCGGTGGCATTGTCCAGATTCACTTCATGCCACTCGCTGTCCGAGGCGTTGGCCTGATCGAGCCGCGCGCCCAGCAGTTGCACGCGCCGCCAACAGCTTTGCCACAAGTTAGCGTTGCGTAAATCGACGGCCCCCAACATCAAGCCGTTTTCGCCGCCGTCAATCGTCCACTGGCGCAAATCGCAACCGTGCAGATCGAAGCGGGCCGGACGCGGTGGCGACAAGCCCAAATCGTGCAGCGCCAACCACGCGGCAAAAGCAGTTTCGCTGCGGCCCGGCTCGGCCTGCTCCAGCACCGCCGCCAAGGTGCGTCCGGCAACCGGCAAGCGGTCGTCGCGGTCGGCCTGCGCCGCTTGCCAGCGTTCGGCGAAAAAGGTGAAGGTTTCCGGTGATGGCAGCGGCAAGCGACAGCTTTCCGCTGCGCCCGCCATCAGCGCGTCCAGCAGATAACCGGCCAGGAAATATTCTTGCAACGAGGTGTGGGCGAAACGGAATTTCTTCTCGTCGGGGCGCACGATAAAGGTGGCCGTGCGCAAATCTTCCTTGAGAATTTCCCGATCCTTGCCGCGATAGACGCTTTCCCAGTCCGGGCGGGCAGCGATGAAACGATCCAGCCATTCCTCCACGCGGTCGTAGGCCAGTTCACGCACGCCGCGCCGTGCCAACTCCGCCGCCAGATGCTCCATCAAAATCCGCTTATGCGGCAGACTCAGTTGATGCTTGGCGTCGTCGCGACGCAGCCAACGTTCGACGAATAGCTCGTACAGCACCGCCGCGTTGACGGTGCGCCCGGCGATTTTGCGCCGTTCCAGTTCGGCCACCTCGTCGCCGATATGGCGCAGCAAGATAGGGCGTTGCGCCAGTTCCTTGAGGTTGTACACAGCGGCAATGAGTTTCAGCGTTTGCGCCGGGTTGCGCTGGGGAAAATTGCGCTTCAGATAATCGACGATCTGGTCATCGTTGAACGGCAACATCAGATAGGCGCGGTAATCGCTGGCTCGAACTGACTCGCGATCCTGCCCGACGAACAGCGCCCGTTCGTCGGCAATCGTGCGGAAATAATGACTGCGGCAGGAAATCAGCAGCTTGCTGGCCGCGCCGGGAAGGGATTTTTGAGCATCGGCGCGCGGCTGCCAATAGGACGGCGGATAAATGCTCCACAGCGCACGGGTGAAATCCTGACCACGCTTAGGGTCAAGATGCACCAACACCTCGTCCAGACCATCGAAAATGACCAAGGCCGGATGGGCGCGCACCCAATCGATCAATTCCCGCGCCTTGAGCTTGTGCGCGTAATCGGCGCTTCTGAGCAATTGTTCGATGATCGGATCGATGGCGAAATTGCTCAACTGCTCAGCATCCACGCGGCGCAAATCGAAATACAGCGCCAGCGGCAACTCTCCGGCTTTCAGCATCTTGCGTTCCGCGTTGATCTGATCAGCGAGCATCTGGCAACTCACCGTTTTACCCGTTCCGTACTCTCCCAGCAACGCGCAAAACGGCGGTGTGCTGTGATCCTTCGCCCATTCCATCAACGCCGGGATCAAATCCACGCCGGTTTCATCGGCGCGGGCGGCCAAACCGTCTTCATCCTTGCGGTCGAGCGTTCCCAGATACCGGGCGCGTAGTTGGGTGTAATGCTTTGGGTCGATGTCTCTCGGAAGCTCTCCAGCAAACGCATGAAGCACATCTTCCGTGCAGGGCTTCTTGTCGCGCTTGCCTGAAGGCGGATGACCGTCGGGCGGAGTATCGTCCGGTTTCGCTACATCGTCCGCCGCCTTGATGATTTCATCGGCGATGCGATGGAGAAAGGCATCTTTTGCTGATCCAAATCCACATTCGCATAATTGTCGCCAAGATTTTTTTATTCTGTCCCCACCCTCATAAAATGCAATTGTCCACTTTCTAAAGTTTTCTGGTGCATTTTTAAGGTGATCATGCTCAATTGAAACCGCAATAAAAATCGCTTTTTTCCTTTTTCGGTTTCTCCCGTTAGGTGAAACGAATTTCGGAATCTCTTTTTCATTGCAGTAATCACTGTTAAAAAAATCGACGCCCAACATGAATAACGCGATGGTTCCTTTGTTGAAAAGCGCAGCGATTTGCGGATCACGCGGAGCCGAAAGCTTGACATCACACTCGTCGCGGCGCAGAAGATATTTGCGCGTCGTTTTCCGAGCATCAAGAATTTCCTGCAATCGCTCATGAAATTCGCACACTTCCGGCTTGTCCTTATGGCTGTAGGAAATGGGAATTTCAATCGTGACCGGCTCGTTGAGCGGCCGGGCTTTAGGCGAGACGTGATTACCCCGATCCCGGTCGTAGTTGAGCGCGTCCGCAAGCTCTTCGACCGCCGCCGCCTTGTTAGCGGGCGCTCGCAAGTAACAGGCGCGTGTTTCCAGCTTGCCGCTTTCATCCACCGCCAGCTCAACGCTTGCGCCAAGTGCCGCTAGTTCTTCATTTAGGCGCTTCTTGGTCTGACGCAACTTCTCCAAGGTGGCGCTGCCGGTTTTCTTTCGAATATAGCTTTGCAATTCAGCTAGCGGGATGCGCTCTATTTCACTCCGCCGGACCAAATCAACGAACGACTGCGCCAAGGCGCCTTGCGCCCGCTTGAGCTTGGGCAACAGCGATTCCAAGATTGGCCATAGCGGCTTGTCGGCAGGCGATGGCATGGGCGCTCTCCTCAGTCCAAGGTAACAACTCGGAGAGCATGATAACCGGGATTTTGTAACGTGACAAATCGTGACAAAATATTCGTCATCGCTGACAGCATCAACGTGGCCCGCCCAAATTCGCTATGCTTGAAGGTATTCTGCCCCCACCGACCGAACCGCATGGACTGGAACCGCCTGCTCTCCCGCGTCCGCCTGGGTCTGTCGCGCCAGCACCACGACAGCGAAGCGCGCACCGATTTTCAGCGCGATTTCGACCGCATCGTGTTTTCTTCGGCATTCCGGCGCTTGCAGGACAAAACCCAGGTCTTTCCGCTATCCCAGAGCGACTACGTCCGCACCCGGCTAACCCACAGCCTGGAAGTCTCCAGCGTCGGCCGTTCGCTGGGCACGATGGTCGGCGATAGCGTGATCCGCCGCCATGATCTGAAAGGCGTCTACCCGCAGGATTTCGGTGCGGTGGTGGCCGCTGCCTGTCTGGCCCACGATATCGGCAACCCGCCGTTCGGCCACGCCGGTGAGGATGCCATCCGGCTCTGGTTCGCTGCGTCCGCCACGGGCCGGGCAGTACTGGAACAGTTGAGCGAAGCGCAACGCGAGGATTTTTTGCGCTTCGAGGGTAACGCCCAAGGCTTTCGCATCATCACCCGGCTGCAAAGCCCGGACAATCGCGGCGGGATGCAACTGACCTGCGCCACGCTGGGCACTTTCACCAAATATCCGCGCGCCGCGTGGCTGCCAACCGAGCCGCCGCCCGGCATCGCCTTCAAGAAATTCGGCTTTTACCGGGACGATGGCGACTTGTTCGCGGAAGTCGCCGACCAGCTCGGGCTGGAACCGGTACAGCCCGGCGCCTGGAGCCGCCACCCGCTCGCCTATCTGGTCGAAGCGGCCGACGACATTTGCTACCGGATCATCGACGTGGAAGACGCTTTCCGGCTGCAATTGCTCCGCTTCGAGGAAGTCCGCGACCTGCTGCTGCCGCTGACCGGCGAACCGGATCGCGCCCAGCGCAAGATGGCCCATATCACCCGGCCCAAGGAACGAATCGAGTATCTGCGCGCCAAGACCATCGGCACCATCATCGAACAGGTCCATCGCTGCTTCATGGACAACGAGAACGCGATCCTGGCCGGGATGCTCGCCGAGGAACTGCTGGACATGATCCCCGCCGCCGACGCCATGCGCGCCCTCAAGGCGTGCGGCGAGAATCAGGTTTACGTCTCGAAGCCGGTGGTGGAAGTGGAAGCGGCTGGCTTTGAGGTGCTGGGCGGCCTACTCGAAGCATTCGTCACCACCGTCAACGACATCGCCATCAACGGCCAGCGCGCTTCGCCCAAAAGCCGGATGCTGATTTATCTGATTCCGGAGCAGTTCGCCGGGCCGGGCCGGCAACCGGCCGCCGATCTCTACCGCCGGGTGCTGGCCATCACCGATTTCGTCTCCGGCATGACCGATTCCTACGC
>DEHU01000108.1:0-8553 GCA_002352125.1 Competibacteraceae bacterium UBA2792
CTGCAGAGAAGTGCTGCTCAAAGCACAACTTGGAGAACCTTTGTCAATCGCCGAACAGGAGGCATGCAAGCCATGAAGATTCTTGAAATGGGTAGTTCCGGACTGATGCGAAACTGGTTTGTTCTGGTGCTGGTAGCGTGCTTGGGAGGATGCGCTGCGCCTTCTGCCGACCAGAAGCAGGCATCGACTCCAGCCGCTCCTCCGGTTCAGCCGGTTCCCTTCGACGATGCGTTTTTGAAAGCCGCGAACGATTTGTTCGGCCGCGCGCAATTGTCCGCCGCAGGCGGGGAATCCGCGAAATACGCGCTGGTCATCGATCCGTTGGTCGACGGCGTATCGGGCGCGCAATCGGCCGCGACGCGGTCTATGGAGGCGCGCCTCGTCGAGCTGGTCAAAAACAAATATCCGCAATTTACGGTGGAACCCTTCTCGACGGCGGCGGTTGCCAAATCTCCGATCGTACTCGTCGGGACGTTCACCGGTGTCAACAAAGAAGGCAAAACCGAAGGGACGCGCGAAGCGTTTCGCATCTGCTTGGCGCTCGCCGATCTCAAGTCGGGGAAGATCATTTCCAAGGGCGTCGCGCGAGCCAAACCCGATGGGGTCAATATCACTCCTACCACGTATTTCAAGGATAGCCCGGCCTGGGCGCCGGACCAAGCTACGGAGGGTTACATCAAGACGTGTCAAGGTACCAAACCGGGCGATCCGATCAATCCGGTTTACGTGGACCGTATTCTCACGGCATCGCTGATCAGCGAAGCGATCGACGCTTACAATAACCGCCAATACCGGGAAGCGTTGGATTTGTATCAAAGCGCACTACGGTCTCCAGGCGGCGAGCAATTGCGAGTGTACAACGGCCTCTATCTGACGAACTGGAAGCTGGACCGGCGCAATGATGCCACGGAGGCTTTTGGCAAGATCGTCGATTATGGTTTGTCCAACAAACGCCTTGCGGTCAAGTTTTTGTTCAGGCCCGGTTCGACGGCTTTTCTAGCGGATCGGCAGGTGACCGGACCGTATCCGATTTGGCTGGAGCAGATCGCCGAGCGCACCTCGCAAAACAAGGGTTGTTTGGAGGTCGTGGGGCATACCAGCCGTACCGGTCCCGAGCCGATCAACGAGCGCTTGTCCTTGCTGCGGGCAGAATCTGTCAAGAAAAAATTGGAGCGTAACGAACCGTTGTTGAAGAATCGGACCATTGCCAACGGCGTGGGATCAAAAGAAAACTTGATCGGTACCGGGACCGACGATGCCCGGGATGCGCTGGATCGGCGGGTGGAGTTCAAGATCGTCGATTGTCGCGCGCCCGGTTAACGGTCGCGTAAAGCAAAACGACCCCTCTTCCGTTGGAGGGAGAGGGGCCGATCTCGCCGTCGATCCGGGGCGAGATCGGCCTGCATCGAGTGCGGAGAAGCCGATGGATGAATCGACGATTCGAGGTTCCTGTTTGTGCGGCGCCGTGGGGTTCGAAATCCGGACGCCATTCGTGTTTTTCCAGTACTGCCATTGCAGCCGATGTCGCAAGAGCTCCGGCTCTGCTCACTCGGCCAACATTCTCGTGAAGGCCGCGCAGTTTGCCTGGACCCGGGGCGAGGCCGGCGTGCGACGCTACGAGTTGCCGGCGGCGGAGCATTTCTGCATCGGTTTTTGCGGCATCTGCGGGTCGTCGCTGCCGTGGCGGACCCGGAACGGCAAGTTGTTTCTGGTACCGGCTGGTGCCTTGGACGATGACCCTGGTATCAAGCCGGCTCGCAACATTTTTTGGGATTCCAGAGCGTCTTGGTGCATGTCGGCCAGCGAACTTCCCATTTTTCCCGAAGATCCTTGAAGGCGGGTGGGAGCTGGTGGTATGGGCTGACCGCGGATGGCTCTGGGTATCGGGCTTTGATCTTGCGATCTCCGTTTTTGGGCGCCAGCGATCAGATGTCGCATGGGGTTACTTATATTTTGCTCCAAGCGTCCTTGCGGTTCAGAGGGGATAGCGCCAAAGCAGCATGACGGTATCTCCGCGCATGCGCAATAGGGTCGCTGGATCGGTGTTTTTTCCGGCCGAACCAAGGGGTAGGCCATCACCGCTCAAGGCGTTGACCGTCTCGACCAAAGTATCCGCCAACGGATGGCCGTTCAGTTCGCGCCGGATCAAACCATCAACCTTTACTGGAGCGTAAACCGGAGTTGCGGTGATGCCGCTCCCCACCGGCCGGCCCGTTGGCGTTCCTTGTACTGCTATGTTCCGCGCTGCCGCCGCATCCAGCGCGCGATTGAATCCAATAATGGCCGGGCTTCGGGTTCCGTCCGGAACGGCATTCAAGGTTGCCAGCGAGCGGGTGGGTAGATTGATCTGCCCGTGGTCGAAATCGGGGTGGTCACCGCCGCTGGCGCAACCCAGCAGCAAAAGAGCGATCAATAAAATAACCGGACCACAGAACAACATATCAATCCTCCTGCCATGAGCAGCAGCAGGGCCAATCGCAACCCCAGCGAGCCGAATATCGCTTGCTTTTTCCATTTCGCTGTGGCGTTACCGTACTCTGCTCGCGGGGAACGGCGCGCAAGGCGCTGGTTCAAAACCGGAAAACCCGCTATTGATCGATAGCCAGCGCGTCCATTGCGCTAGCCGGCGGCCGCAGCTACCAGGCTCGCGTTGACCTCGTAGGTCGGCCGTCCTTTGCGTGCCAGAGTTCCTCATCGGCGGAGGTTGAGCCGTGCTCATCGGGACGGTCCACCGTTCGGTGAATCAAAAAACGAAAGCCGGGATGCCACGCGGCCGGTCCCGCCGCGCTTAGCTCGTTCCGCCCGCTGGTTGCGTTCCCGGGCAGAACTGATTTTAAACATAGCACGGAAAACCAGAAAAAAATAAGTAAAGAGCTGGGAGCAAATCAGCGTGATCTATCCGTTTCCAAGAAAGTTTCAAGACCTGCATCGCTCGATTTTCGTGCGACGTGATCGCCAATTTTTTGTTGGCGCAACACTCGCCCACCCGTGTTTGCCCTCCGGCAGTCGGGCCAGGGTGACCAATCTCCGCAACGGCAAGACGGTCGAGGTGACGATCAATGACCGGGGGCTGCACGGGGGCGGACGAATCATCGATCTGTCCCGTGCTGCCGCCAAACGGTTGGATATGAGTGGAACCGCCCGCGTCAGCATCGTGGCCTTGCCGTAGGAACCGTTTTGGCCGGAGCCGATTGGTCATCGGCTACTTTCCGGTTTCCAGGCCAGTGCGTCGACGGGGGAAGTCGGCTTTAAGAAAACATCGCGATTACGGCGTTGCGGTTCAGCTTTCCGGCGCCGGTGAGGGGTAATTCGGCAACGGACCGGATCTGCTTGGGAACCTTATAATCGGCCAGATGTTCTCGGCAAAGCGCCTTGAGTTCGTCCTCTGCGGCACTGTGGCCGGCGTGAAAAACCACGAGCGCGACCGGCACTTGCCCCCATTTGGGATCGGGAATACCGCTGCAGATTGCCCCGGCGATGGCGGGGTGCTTCGTCAAGGCTTGTTCGATCTCTTCCGGGGAGACGTTTTCTCCCCCAGAGATGAACATGTTGTCCGCCCGCCCTTTGATGTAAATCAGGCCGTCCCGATCTTGTACGGCCAAGTCTCCCGTATAAATCCAGCCATCCTGATCGATGACTTTCTCGGTCCGTGCCGGATCGTGAAGATAGCCGTCGAAGTTGTGGGGGCTGCGCAGACACAGCACGCCCGTTTCGCCGGGCACCACGCTTTGCCGGGATTCCGGGTCGATGATCTTGGCGTCGCAGTGGAACATGGACGTGCCGATGCTGGCCGAATAGGTCAGCAATTCTTCCAGCGAACCGGAGCGGGGGATGTAGGCGAAATTGGAAGGGCCGGCCTCGGTCATCCCATAGGTCTGGCTGATCGGAATGCCTTTGTCCAAGAAGACCTGCATCACCGCTTTCGAGCAGGGCGCGGCGGCGGTCGTGATCGCTTTCAGCTTGGAAAAATCGGTTTCCCCGAATTTCGGATGAGCGATCAGGAATTGCAGCATGGCTTCGACCGCGCCAAAATTCTCGACGCGCCCCTCGTGAATCAGTTCCAGCATCAGGCCAGGATTGAATTCGCGCATCAAGATGCCGGTGATGCCCGCGTAAAACAGCGGCGTAAAGGTATTCCATCCGCCGATGTGGAAGAAGGGGAAGGTAATGAGCACGTTTCGGTAAGTTCCCGCAAGACCGGTCGCGAGGATATCGACCGCGTTCCAGATCATTTGCCGGTGCGACACGATGCAGATTTTCGGCACGGCAGTCGTTCCGCCGGTATGGACGTAGAGGCAAATGTCGTTCGTCGCCAGCGGAACGTTCACCTCTCGGGCATCGGTCTTCAGGATTGTGCTTTCAAAAAAGTCCTGGTCGCCGTCGATGTCGATTACCGAGCGGATCGAAGAGGGTATCGATAGAGTCGAAACCAGTTCGGCAAATTGGTTTTCGTGAATGAGGACACGGGGCTGGAGACGCGCCAGCAGGTCGTCCAATTCCGGCTTTTTCAAACGCTGGCTCAACGGCGCCAAAATGATCCCCAGTTTTCCGCAGGCCAGATAAACGTCTATGGCCTCGATCCGGTTGCGGCAAATCAGGGCGATGACGTCGCCTTTGCGCAGGGCCTGCGCGTCGGCCAGGTGGGTTCCCACCCGGCAGGCCCGGTCGTTCATGTCTCGAAAGGTGTAAGTCTTTTTGGTGAACGAGTCGTAGAGGGCAATCCGGTTAGGTGTTAGCGCGGCACGGCGTCCCGCCCAATCCCCGACCCAGTTCATGGGCAAATCGTCGTAATTTTGAATGAATCCCATTGGAATCTCCTTTGGTCTAGTAAGGGAAATCAGGATTTCGGACGATTTCCGTGATGCCCGCTTCCCCGGTTACGGAATACCAGCGCGACGGATGGCAAAATTTTACTCGTACCAAGCGGAAATTTTGAGTCGTGGGACGAAGTTAACGTTGGTTGGCTCGGCGTTGCGCCAGCCAGCGATCCAGGCCGTTCGCGAAAGCCTGCTTGTCGCGGTCGTGATAGGGCGCCGGGCCGCCGGATACGCCACCCATCGCCCGCAATTCCTCCTTGAGATTGCGCAAGGCCAACCGTTCTTGAACGTTGTCCTCGGTGTACAACTCGCCGCGCGGGTTGAGCGCGGGCACGCCTTGCGCCACCAGCTGCGCCGCCAGCGGAATGTCGGCGGTGACGACCAAATCGTTGACGGTCGCATGTTGCACGATGTAATCGTCGGCCGCGTCGAAACTTTGGCCGACGTGTACCGCTGTGACCAGTGGCGAAGGCGGCGTCTGCGCGCGATGGTTAGCCACCAGAACGACGGGCACGCGAACCCGCTGGGAAGCGCGAAACACGATGGCTTTCACCGGAGCCGGGCAGGCGTCCGCGTCGATCCAGATTTTCAAGAGAAATCTCCTCAAATAATCCGCGAGCGTTCGGAAGTTCAGGTTGCAGGATTATGCTGGAAACATAACATGGGTCCGAACGGCGGCTACTTCGAGGAGGTTCGATGATCGATAAAATAATCAGCGGCGGTCAGACCGGCGTCGACCGGGCCGGCCTCGATGTCGCGCTCGCCCTCGGTCTGTCCGCAGGCGGCTGGTGTCCGCAAGGCCGACTGGCCGAGGACGGCACGATTCCCGACCGCTATCCCTTGATGGAAACCTTGGAAAGCGATTACGAAATCCGTACCCGCCGCAACGTCGAGGACTCGGACGGCACCCTGATTCTCAACCGGGGGGCGCTGGATGGCGGTACGGCGTTGACGGCGGACTATGCTCGCCAAATCGGCAAACCGTGCCTGATCGTGGCGCTGGAAGAAGAATTCGATCCTGAGCGATTCCGGGTATGGCTGGATGAACACCGCATCCGGGTCTTGAACGTAGCCGGTCCTCGCGCGAGCAAACGACCAGGGGTTTACGCGGAAGCGGCGCGTTGCCTGGAAATGCTGTTGCGCACCGTGCTGTCAGGCGGCCGCTCGACCGCAGCTCGGTCGAGCGGGCCATGAACCGGCAAGCATTGGGCTGGTGGTCCGCGCGCCCTTATGTCAGAGCTGATCCCAGCGCCGTCGCCGCCGACCCAAAGAAAGGTGCGGGACGATCAGGCCGAACAACAGTCCCCCAGAGACGGCGCCGGCGCCGGCGATGAACCAGTTGCGGCGAGATTGGTCGCGCAGGGTCGCGTTCTCTAGCTCCAGTTGGCTTTGCCGTTCGTGCGATGTCGCCATTTCTTGCCGCAGTTGGTGGTTTTCTTCCTCGATGGCCAGGGTTTGCGACGCGGTGTGGCGAACGTCCGCCAGTTCTTCGCCGCAGCGGGTCGATGCCTCGCGAGCAGCGTTCAACGCCTCGGAATCGCTCCGCAAGGCGCGATTTTCGTTCTCCAGGGCCGCGATGCGCGTTTCCATCTGCGCCAGCCGGCTCCGGGCACTGGGCTGGTCCATCAGGTATTGGGTCATGATCCAACCCACCGTCCCTTCTGGCGTCTTGACCTTGGTGTAGCCCTGGATGTTGGGCTCCACGATCTCCAACGGCGCTCCGCTGCTCACCATGCGCAAGATCTTGTACGCGGGCGCGGCACCGCTTTGGACTGGAAGGGAACAAATGTCGGTCGCGTAGTTGCGTTCGGCCTGGGCGGGAGCGATTCCAGCGACGAACAGCCATGGAGCGCACCAGAGGAACCGGCGCTTCACGCGAGCACCGATTGGGCCGGGCGACGGATACTCGGACCGGGCGTGCCGGGAATCGATTTCGTCGGGATAAACAGAGTCAGAGCAATTTTGTTTGCGAGAGCGTGCTCGCCGGTTTGCGGCTTGTTGGAAAAGCGGCCATCGTCGGCCATAGACATCTCCTCCACGAGTGAAGCGTTGCATGTTTGGAAACTGCGCGGAAATTATATCCCATCCCCGACCAAAGTCCGGTGCACGGCGTAGGCCAGCAGCCCGCAACCGGCGATGACTCCGGCCATCGGCAACGCCGAACCCCCGCCGAACAAGCCGACCGTCATGCTCGACAAGGTCGCCACCCCAAATTGCAGGGTGCCGATCAAAGCCGAGGCGCTACCCGCTCGCTCGCCTTGGTGTGCCAGCGCGTTGGCCATCGCGTTCGGGGCAGTGAAACCGAGGCTAGCGAGATAGCCAAATAGCGGGACCAACAGTGCGAAAAAACCACCCCAGCCACTCGCGGCGATGCCAAGCAAGAGCAACCCCAATAACGCGGTCGCGCGATTGGCGCGGCGCAAGATCGAATCGGCGGTGCGACGCAGCAACAGCCGCCGATTGATTTGCGAACTGGCGATCAANNGCGAAGCCGCCGCTCAAGGTGTAGCCCAAAAAGCTGCGATCCCGTAACAGCGCGGCGTAAACCCGCAACGTCGCGCCGATTCCACCACGGGCGGCGGTATGGGCTGGACGGGTTTCCGGCAGAAAGCGCCAGACGGCGAACAGNNCACCGGCGAAGGGGGCGAGGATCGGTGCCAGCCCCATGACCAGCATCAGCAACGAATACATCCGCGCCGACGTGTGCGCATCGAAACGGTCGCGCACCACGGCCCGCGCGATCACGACTCCGGCGCAACCGCCCAACGCCTGCACGAAGCGCAGCGCCGTCAGCGTGGCGACATCGGGCGCCAGCGCGCAGCCGACCGATGCTGCAACGTAGAGCGTCAAGCCGGCGTACAACGGCGGTTTTCGTCCGTAGCGGTCGGCGAGTGGGCCGTGAATCGCTTGGCCGATGGCCAATCCGACGAAGAAACTGGCCAGCGTGAACTGCGCGGCGGCAGGTTCGGCGCCGAATTCGGCGGCGATAGCCGGCAGGCTGGGCAGGTACATGTCGATCGACATCGGCGCGAAAGCGATCAGCGCGCCGAGGATCAACAGCCAGGATAACGGCGGATTGGTCAGGAAAAACGCTCCGGCTGGATGTTGTTAACGCAGCAAAATTAGGTTGGAACGCGCCATCAGCCACGTTGCCAGCCCGTAAAATAAGCCAAAGCCCGCCAGCGCTAGCCACGTCAGGCGCCGGGCTTCGCCGGAAATGACCGCTTGCAGACTGGGAATTCGACGGCACGGCGCGATGGCTCCGGCGCCCAATCCGGCGGCGGTGGCGGCAAACAGCAGTAGATAGAGCACGTAACCGATATAGCCGTAGCCCGCTTTCAACAGGCAAAACGGACAATGGTGATTGGGGTTCTCGTACACGTAGAGAGACAGAAAGGCGATGATCGTGGCGATGGCGACGCCGAAACCCAGCAGATTACCGCCAGCGAACAGGGTTGCAGCCAACCTTCCTCGCCTCGTCGGCCGGGGATCGACGAAGGTACGCAACAGCCACCCACCACTCACGGCGATCAATCCGCCTGCTCCATAAAACGATATCAGCGTCGGCCACGGCGGCAAGCCGGCCAACTCAGACGCGACGCCTCGGCCGCCGGCACCAAACAGCGACCCGCAACAAGAGGTAATGACCTCCGGTTCCAAACCGAGGAAATAACTGGTCTGCGCTGCCAGTTCGGCCACGGTCAACGGTGCGATGGCCAGCAGCAAGCCGTATTTC
>DEHU01000108.1:8608-8769 GCA_002352125.1 Competibacteraceae bacterium UBA2792
AGCAGGGTGGAAATCAGATAGGTCCGCCGCTCTAATCGCAGTTGCAACTCGCTGCCACTCTCGATATTCCAGCGGCGCAGAATTCGCCAAGCGAAGCCGCTGGCGAGCAACACCGTCCCGGTCACGCTGAAAGCGACAAGTTGCAGGGCGACGATGGCGGG
>DEHU01000168.1 GCA_002352125.1 Competibacteraceae bacterium UBA2792
GAGGTGGAGTACATTCCGCCCAAGAAGCGCACGTATTAAGGGGACGATGCCATGGCTCAATTCAAACTACCGGCCAATTCCGTCATCGGCAAGGGCAAAACCTACTATGCCGGCGCGGGTGCCAAGAACGTCAAGCGCTTCCAAATCTACCGTTGGGACCCGGACAGCGGCGAAAACCCGCGCATGGACACCTACGAGGTCGATCTGGCCACCTGCGGCCCGATGGTGCTGGACGCGCTGCTCAAGATCAAAAACGAGATGGATCCAACCCTGACCTTCCGCCGCTCCTGCCGCGAGGGTGTCTGTGGTTCCTGCGCGATGAACATCGACGGAATCAATACCCTGGCGTGTACCTACGCCATCGGCGACATCAAGGGTGAGGCCAAAATCTATCCGCTGCCGCACATGTCGGTGGTCAAGGATCTGGTGCCCGATCTGACCCATTTTTACGCCCAGTACGCCTCGATCAAACCGTGGTTGCAGTCGATTACACCGCCCCCGGAGCGCGAGCGCCTGCAATCCAAAGAAGACCGCGCCAAGCTGGACGGGCTGTACGAGTGCATCTTGTGCGCCTGCTGCTCCACCAGTTGCCCGAGCTACTGGTGGAACGGTGAGCGCTACCTCGGTCCTTCGATCCTGCTGCAAGCCTATCGCTGGATCGTGGACAGCCGCGACGAGTTCACCGGCGAACGGTTGGACAATCTGGAAGACCCGTTCCGGCTGTATCGCTGCCATACCATCATGAACTGCACCAAGACCTGTCCGAAGAGCCTGAATCCCGCGAAAGCCATCGCGGAAATCAAGAAGATGATGGTGGAACGGCGGTAAGTCGTTACCTGCCCCTTCACTCCCAACCCCTCTCCCGCTCGCGGGCGAGGGGTTTTGTTTGCAGGAGACGCGGATCGTGGATGAACAAATCGGTAAATTGCGTTGGCGCTGCCGGCGCGGCATGAAAGAGCTGGATCTACTGACGCTGGCTTATCTGGACCGGCATTACCCAACTGCCCCGGCGGAGGAACAACAAGCCTTCGCAGAATTGCTAGAATTGCAAGATCCGTTGTTGATGAGCTACATGGTTGGGCGGGAAACGCCGGTCGATGTGGTGACTGCCCGTGTCGTCGGCGTCATGCGAACCTTGCTTAATCCTTGAGCCACAGCCATCGCGATTCCTGCTGATCGGCGATAGCATCGCTCACTTGGCGGCTGGTGTGGCTGTCGTTTTTTCCGGCGTACTGCTTTGGGTCAAGGTGGGGCTGATCGTCGGAATTATTCTGTCGATAGCCTGGGCCGGTTATCGCTACGGCTATCGCCGCAGTCACGGATTCGTCGCGCGCATCGAACTGCTGGACGAGCGGTGGCGGTTGACAACTGGCGATGGCGTAACGCATCGCGCCAGTTTAATCGGTGGTTATGCGCATCCCCGCATCGTCGTTTTGAACTTTCGCCTGGAAAACCGACAGCGAAAGTCGCTGACGCTGCTGCCGGATTCCACCGATCCCGATACCTTGCGCCGGTTGCGGGTTTGGTTGCGGACCCGACGGGATGATGCCGAATCGGGTCGGCCGTGAAGAGGAACGCCGGATTAGAGAGGGGCGCTCACTAATCTCTCCAGTACGGAAGCACTTCCGCCCCCGCAAAATTCGTCGGTACCAGCACGGTATCCCGAACCGGCGCTGCCTCGTTGGCCAGAGGATAATCCAAGGTATAGTGCAAGCCCCGGCTTTCCTTGCGCGCTAGGGCGCTGCGAATGATCAACTCCGCCACCTGTGCCAGATTGCGCAATTCGATCAAGTTGCTGCTGATGCGGAAGTTGCCGTAGTACTCGTCGATCTCCCGCAACAGCAACTCCACCCGGTTCTGGGCGCGCTGCAGGCGTTTGTTGGTGCGCACGATGCCGACGTAATCCCACATGAACTGGCGCAGTTCCGCCCAATTGTGGCTAACTACCACCTCTTCGTCGGAATCGGTAACCCGGCTCTCGTCCCACGCCGGCAACGCCGGTGGCGCCGGGGCGCGTTCCAGTTGGGGGCGGATATCTTCGGCGGCGGCGGCGGCGAATACCAAGCATTCCAGCAGCGAGTTGCTGGCCATCCGATTGGCCCCGTGCAGGCCGGTAAAAGCCACCTCGCCGACCGCGTATAACCCCTCTACGTCCGTCCGCGCCCGCAGATCGGTTATCACCCCGCCGCAAGTGTAATGAGCCGCCGGCACCACCGGAATCGGTTGCCGGGTCATGTCGAAGCCGTACTCCAAGCATTTGGCATAAATGTTGGGAAAGTGATCCTTGACGAAGTTTGCCGGCTTGTGGCTGATATCTAGATACATGCACTCGGCGCCCAGCCGCTTCATCTCGTGGTCGATGGCGCGGGCTACGATGTCGCGGGGAGCCAGCTCCATCCGCGTATCGAAATTCCGCATGAACCGGGTTCCGTCCGGCAGCAGCAAGTGGCCGCCTTCGCCGCGCACCGCTTCGGAAATCAGGAAATTCTTGGCCTGCGGGTGATACAGGCAAGTCGGGTGGAATTGCATGAATTCCATGTTGGCCACCCGGCAGCCCGCTCGCCAGGCCATGGCGATGCCGTCACCGGTGGAGCCGTCCGGATTACTGGAGTACAGGTAGACCCGGCTGGCGCCGCCCGTGGCGAGCACCACGAATCGAGCGGCGATCACTTCGACCTGGCCGCTGTCGCGGTTCAGCACGTAGGCGCCCAAACAGCGATTGCCGGCTAACCCCAGCTTGCGGCTGACGATCAGATCAACGACGCTGTGGTGATCGTGCAGGGTGATATTGGGATGCTGGCTGGCCCGTTTCTCCAGGGTGGTCTGGATGGCGCGGCCGGTGGCGTCGGCGGCGTGGACGATGCGGCGGTGGCTGTGTCCCCCTTCGCGGTGCAGGTGATAATCGGCGCCGCCCTCGGCGTTGGATTCCATGGTGAACGGGACGCCCTGCTCGCTGAGCCATTCGATCACCGTCCGACCGTGTTCGACGGTAAAGCGAACCGCGTCGGCATGGCACAGGCCCGCGCCCGCGATCAGAGTATCGTGCAAGTGCGATTCGATGGAGTCTCCAGCATCCAGCACCGCCGACACGCCGCCTTGCGCGTAATAGGTACTGCCTTCGTGCAAGGGGCCCTTGGCCAAGGCGACGACGCGGGCGGCCTTGGCCAGCCGCAACGCCAGGCTCAGGCCGGCGGCACCGCAACCGATGATTAGAACGTCCGTGGAGACAAGGGAAGTGGTCATGGCTTGTGAGCGACTCCTCGAATGGGGTATCGTTGCTGGAACGGGGGCCGCCGGAGAGGTTGTAGCCGAGGCCACAAGTTCATCCCGCCGCTGCATTTTTACACTATAACCAATCCTGGCAGGACTGCGAACTAACGAGGCGGGCGTTTGTCTACCGTCATGGTCGCATGGAGATTGCCATTGAGTCGAAAGGGGCCGGCCCGAATGGGCGAAGTTCATTTGGATCG
>DEHU01000081.1 GCA_002352125.1 Competibacteraceae bacterium UBA2792
CCCTGCCAGGTAGACAGCCCCAACTGGCCGTCGATGACCGGGATGGTTTCGGATGGCCCGACCAAACCCGCTTTCAGGTGCGCGTCGCCGTTGCCGTCCTGCTGGTCGTGCAGCCAGACGCCGGGCGGAATCAGCTTGCGCAGCAGGCTGATCACGTCCAGCGGCACGCTTTCGTCCCAATTTTCCTGAATCATGATGGCGGCGGTCGCGCCTTGGGCGTNNGCGTAGACGTTGAGCAAACCGTTCTTGATCCCGCTATCGCGCGCCACGGCGCGCACCCGATCAGTGATGTCGATCAATTCCTGGGGCTGGTGAGTGGCGAAACGAATGAAGTGGTGCATATTTGAGCTTTTTGCTGGGTATTTAGTTGAGTGATCATAACTAAACTAAATTTCACTCTTCACAAAATAAGTAACATTTGGCATACATTATGCTATTTTTTCCATCGCAAGAACAAAATCTGCAAATGGCAAAACCACCGAAAGGTGGCGACGCAAAGTTACCGGTCTAAGGAGTCCTTACTCTATGATAGCGGAACCGCCAGATTCGGCCTGCATGGCTATCGGCTTTTCCCTGTTGACGACGTGGCCTGAGACCGTACATTAAATGGTATCGAGGTGCGCTGTCGTCATGACTAACTTTCTTAATCTATTCTCTTTTTCGGCTGTCGCTAGCTCGTCCAGTTCCGTGCGGCGAGCCATCTCGCCTCGGGGCTGGCGGATCGCCGCACTGAGCTTGGCTTTGGCGGCGAGCGGTCTGCCGGTGGTGGCCGCCGAGTCCGGGACGCCGGTGGCCGGGCCGGATAGCGCCGTGGAGCTATTTTCGCCGGCAGCCGAGACCGGCGTTCGAGCGATGCGAGCCGGCCGTGCTGGGGTTGGCCGCGAAGCGGTTCGGTTCAATCGGGCCATCGCCGACCAGCCACTGCACGCCAAAGCGCAGTTTTCCCTGCCGCGCGGCGTCAGTTATGAACTCATTTACGACAGTCGCCAAGATCATCCCAGTGGCAACGTCACCTGGTCGGGTTACCTCAAGGACTATGGCGACGACTATCGGGCTGTCATCACCTTCGGCAGCGAAGGCGTATCGGGTCGCATTCTGACTCCGGATGGAGAATTTCTAATCGAGTCCGACGCCGATGGCGAATGGTTGATCGACACTCAGGCCGCTGGTTTGAAGGCGGTGGAATCGAGCGAGGACGACGCGCTCATTCCGTTGCCGGAAGATATGCGCAAGCGCCTTCGCAAGAATGGGCGAGGTGATTCCTCTGCCGATGGTGAGCAGGACAGCCAAGCCGTTACCATGGTCACGTCCACCGCGCCAGCCACCATCGACGTCATGCTCCTGTACACACCTGGTTTGGCCAGCCGGCTAGGCAGCGGTTTGTCGGCCCGGCTCGATCAGTTGGTGGCGTTGTCCAATCAGGCTTACCGCGACAGCGGCGTGTATATCAACCTGCGCTTGGTCCACAAACAGCAGGTCAACTATAGCGATACCACGACCAACTCCGCTGCCCTGAACGCGCTGACCTATGGCAGCGATCCTGCGTTGGCCGGCGTTGCCAGTTTGCGCAACACCAAGGGCGCTGACTTGGTTTCGCTGATTCGCCCCTTCAACTACAGCACCTCCGGCGGCAGTTGCGGCGTGGCTTGGGTCGGCGGCTACGGCGGGCAAGCGATTTCCGGATACGCGAACTATGGCTATTCGGTGATCAGCGATGGTAAGGATGTCAACGGGTCCGGTTACTATTGCTTGGATTTGTCCTTTACGCACGAACTTGGCCACAACATGGGCAGCATGCACGACCGCGCCAATGCCGGCGGCGGGAAAGGGGCTTATACCTATTCTTACGGCTATGGCGTCGGCGGCACCTTCGGTACGGTGATGAGCTACATCAATCCCCGGATCGGCAAGTTCTCTAATCCGGCTATCACTTGTGCTGGCGGAACCACCTGCGGAGTGAGCGAGACGGCGTCGAATTCGGCGAACAACGCACTATCGCTGAACAATACCCGCACGGCCGTAGCGGGCTTCCGTAGCACCCAAATTCAGATCCTGACAGCCGCCAAATCCGGCAGCGGCACGGTGACCAGCAGCCCGGCAGGGATCAGTTGTGGGGCCACTTGCAGCGCACCCTTCGCGCTGAACAGCACGGTCACCCTCACCGCCACGCCGGCGACGGGCTGGCAGTTTGCCAGTTGGAGCGGCTGCGCTACGGTCAGCGGAGCCACCTGTAAAGTGAGCATGTCGGCGTCCAAAACCGTCACCGCTACCTTCAAGCCGAAGCTGACCGTCACCAAGAGCGGCAGCGGCACGGTGACCAGCAGCCCGGCGGGGATCAGTTGCGGAACCACCTGCGCCGCCTATTTTCCGTACAAAAGCACGGTTACCCTCACTGCCACCCCCGCCAGTGGCTTGAAATTCAAAAGCTGGGCGGGTTGCACCACCGTCAGCGGAGCCACCTGTAAAGTGAGCATGACGGCGGCTAGGAGCGTCACCGCCACCTTCGGCTTGTAGCGGGCTGCGGTTGCCCCGCGCGCCGGAACCGGCGTAGGCGCGCGGGGGCGATGACCGCGCTACGTTCGGGCTGGCGCATCGACCTTGAATTCCTCAAAACTACCACCAATTCGTATGGAAATAAGATGACCACAGGGGTAAACCATCCATGCGAATGGACAAACTGACCAGCAAATTCCAACTGGCCCTGAGCG
>DEHU01000016.1 GCA_002352125.1 Competibacteraceae bacterium UBA2792
TTCGCGGGTCCAAGCCGCATCGGCGGCGACCGGCTCGCGAACCGTCTCGGCGGCCACCGCCCGATTGCCGTGGACCTGTTGCAACCAAGCCGGCTCGGCGGGATAACCGGCCACCGCCGCTAGCCACCGCCGGTTTTCCGCGACGCGGGCCGGCTCGTCGCCGACGTGGTCGGCCAAATTCAAGCTGTCGTAGGGCGACGCGCTGACGCCGCCATGCCGGGTGGTGCTGACGGCCCGTATCCGCGCGGGCGCTGGCCAGCCGGGAAAAATCAGGTGTTCGGCTCGAAATTCACTCATGTCGTTGATCCGCGTCTTCGTTCAAAATCGCCAGCAATTCCGCCAGATCGGCCGGCAACGCCGCCCGCCATTCCAGCCACTCACCAGTCGCCGGATGGGTCAGGGCCAGCCGCTCGGCATGCAACGCCTGCCGCCGGAAATGCTGAATCGTCTCGATGCAGCGCGGCGATGCTTGCGGCGGACATCGCGGCCTGCCACCGTACACCGGATCGCCCAGCAACGGAAAACGGATATGCGCCATGTGGACCCGGATCTGATGAGTGCGGCCGGTTTCCAGCTTCACCCGCAACAGGGCGTGAGCGCGAAACCGGCGAATCACCCGATAATGCGTCACCGCCGGCTTGCCGCCGGGGGTCACCGCCATCCGCTGCCGGTCNNTACGGCCCGTTTCCAGCTTCACCCGCAGCAGGGTATGGATACGGAATCGACGCAACACCCGGTAATGCGTAACTGCCGGTTTGCCACCTAATGTCACCGCCATCCGCTGCCGGTCCACCGGATGGCGGCCGACGGGCGCGTCCACCGTGCCGCCCGCCACCGGCACACCGGCGACCACCGCCAGATATTCCCGTTCGATGCGCCGCGCCTGCAACTGTTCGACCAGCGCGGTATGCGCCCGCAGGCTGCGGGCGACCACTAGCAGGCCGGTCGTATCCTTGTCCAGCCGATGCACCAGCCCGGCGCGCGGCAAGGTCGCCAACTCCGGCGCGTGATGCAGCAGCGCGTTGACCAAGGTACCGTCGCGATTGCCGGCAGCGGGATGCGCCACCAGCCCGGCCGGCTTGTCGAGAATCAGCAGATCGGCATCTTCGTAGCGGATGTCCAGCGGAATGTCTTGAGCGGCCGCGGCGGTTTCCGTTTCCAGAACCAGCTCGCCGTTGACGGTCTCACCGCCGGCGACCGCATCGCGCGGACGCCAAACGCGGCCGTTCACCCGCAATTGGCCGGTCTTCAACCATTGTTGCAAGCGACTGCGGGAATAGGCCGGCAACATCGCCGCCAACGCCTGATCGAGCCGCATTCCGGCGCAATCGGCGGGTATTTGGCGGTCGATCCGTTCGATCGACGACATGATGGTTTTTGGTGATTCGGGCGTTATACTGGCTTTCATGACTCATTTTACTTCCGATAACCGCCGTTCCATGCCGTCATCCATGCGCCGCAAACCGAAACTGTTTCTCGCTGGCCCCATCGCGGCCGCGCTGCTGGCGGGCTGCTCCCTGCTGCCGGAAAAAATCGACGAGACCAAGGGCTGGTCGGTCCAGCGCCTCTACAGCGAGGCCAGGGAATCCATGAACGAGGGCAACTACAAAACCGCCCTCGAATATCTGGACAAAATCCAGGCCCGCTATCCGTTCGGCCGCTACGCCCAGCAAGCGCAGCTCGACACTGTCTTCATCCAGTACAAGGACAGCGAGCCGGACGCCGCCATCGCCGCCGCCGACCGTTTCATCAAGGCCAACCCGCGCCATCCCTACGTGGATTACGCTTATTACATGAAGGGCTTGGTGAACTTCAACCGCAGCAACACGCTGTTCGACCGGCTGGCCCCCGTCGAGCGCGACAAGACCGATACCGGTACCGCCCGGCAATCCTACAACGACTTCGCCGAGCTGACCCGCAAGTTCCCGAACAGCAAATACGCCGAGGACGCGCGGCAGCGGATGCTGTTCCTGCACAACAGCCTAGCGGCCTACGAGGTCAACGTCGCCGACTACTACCTGCGGCGTGGCGCTTACGTCGCGGCGGTCAACCGCGCTAAATACGTGCTGGAAACCTACGCCCGCACGCCCGCTTCGGCCGATGCCCTCAGCGTCATGACGCAGGCCTACGTCAAGATGGGGATGCCGCAACTGGCCGCCGACAGCCTGCGGGTACTAGAGCGTAACTACCCGCAATCTCCGGAGCTGCCCAAGCTGAACGCGCTAGTCAAGAGCGCCGGCTGAGCGGCAACCGGGATCGAGTTCTCCAACCGAGTGGATCGCCGCGAGGGTCACACCATGTGGGATTTCTTCGAAACCGTCCGCCACCGTCATTCCGTTCGCAAATACCAGCCGGATATGTCCGTCGAGACCGAAAAGCTGCACGCTATCCTGGAGATGGCTTGCGCGGCGCCTTCGGCGGGCGACCTGCAATCCTACCGGATCATCGTGGTGCGCGACTTGGCCGAGCGTCAAGCGTTGGTCGATGCATCTCACCAGCAGACTTTTATCGCCGAGGCGCCGGTTTGCCTGGTGTTCTGCGCCGATCCGTCCCGCTCGGCGAACGCCTTCGGCGAGCGCGGCGCCAAACTGTATGCCTTGCAGGACACCACCATCGCCGCCGCCTACGCCCAACTGGCCATCGTCGCCGCTGGCATGGCTTCTACCTGGGTCGGTTATTTCGAAGAGGACAAGGTGCGCGAAGCCTTGAAGCTGGAACCGGGCTTGACACCGCTCGCCCTGCTAAGCTTGGGTTATCCGGCCGAACTGCCGGAACACAGTTCGCGCCGCCGGCTGGATGAAGTGGTCGCCTGGCGATAGCTTCACGCGGCTACCACCTCATTTTTTTCCAGATACGGCTAAAGATATCGCCGTTCTGGCCGATGCTATAGATAGCACCTCATTTTTTTCCAGATACAGCTAAATACTCCGTAAATTAAGTT
>DEHU01000069.1 GCA_002352125.1 Competibacteraceae bacterium UBA2792
ACTTGGGATCAGATCGCCGACCGCTTGGATGAGAGCGATTTTTACCGCAACGATCACCGTCTGATTTTCTGCGCCATCCGCCGGTTGTCCGAGAACGGCAAGCCTTTCGATTTGCTGACCCTGGCCGAATGGCTGGAGGATAACAACGATCTGGAGGCGGCCGGAGGATTCGCCTATCTTGGCATTCTGGTGCGAGACACGCCCAGCGCTGCCAACGTCCGCGCCTACGGCGACATCGTCCGCGAGCGGGCGATCCGCCGCNNAAGCGGGTGTTCGCCATCGCCGAGCATGGGTCGCGCGCCCAACAGGGTTTCGCCAACATGAAAAATTTGCTGGCGAGCACGGTGGAACGAATCGATATTTTGTTCCAGCGAGACAATCCCATCACCGGCATCGCCACCGGCTGGCCCGATTTCGACGACAAGACCGCCGGCCTACAGCGCGGCGACTTGATCGTGATCGCCGGCCGGCCTTCGATGGGCAAGACCGCCTTTGCCATGAACATCGCCGAATTTGCGGCCATCCAGATGAAATGCCCGGTGGCGGTGTTCAGCATGGAAATGCCGGGCGAAAGCTTGATCATGCGCCTGATCTCCTCGCTGGGGCGAATCGACCAGCACAAAGTGCGCACCGGCCGCCTGGACGATGAAGATTGGCCCCGGATCACCTCGGCGGTCACCATGCTGTCGGAGGCGCGGTTATTCATCGACGACAGTTCCAGCCTGAGCCCGAACGAACTTCGGGCGCGGGCTCGCCGCCTGCACCGGCAAGAAGGGCAACTCGGTCTAATCGTGGTGGATTATCTTCAGTTGATGCAGGTGCCGGGCACCAACGAGAACCGGGCGACCGAGGTATCCGAGATTTCTCGCTCGCTCAAAGCCTTGGCCAAGGAATTAGCCGTACCGGTACTGGCGCTGTCCCAGCTCAACCGCACCTTGGAGCAACGCGGCGACAAGCGACCGATCATGTCGGACTTGCGCGAATCGGGTGCCATCGAACAGGATGCGGATTTGATTTGCTTCATCTATCGCGACGAAGTTTACAATCCCGATAGCCCCGACAAGGGCGTCGCCGAAATCATTATCGGCAAACAGCGCAATGGTCCCATCGGGACTACCCGCCTCACTTTCTTGGGTCAATATACCCGTTTCGAAAGCTACGCTTCCGAATCCTACTCGGCAGGTTCCAGCTATGAGTCGAGCAACCGAGGTGCGTCTCGATCTGGGGGCGCTGGTTCACAATCTCCGGCGGGTAAGGGAAGCCGCCCCGCGCCGGCGAGTGGCGGCGGCCGTTAAGGCCGAAGGCTACGGCCATGGTTTGGTTCGCGTTGCGCGAGCGCTGGACGCCGACGCTTTTGCGGTGGCTTGCATCGAAGAAGCGCTGACCTTGCGCGAAGCCGGCATCGACCGGCCGATCCTGTTGCTGGAAGGAGTTTTCGAAGCGGAGGAACTGGCGTCGTGCGCCCGTCACGATCTGGATATCGCGGTTCACCATCCCGAACAGGTGCGGATGTTGGAATGTGCACGACCGGAACAACCGCTACGGGTTTGGCTGAAAATCGATACCGGGATGCACCGGCTGGGCCTGAAACCGGAGACGGTATCGACCGCTTGGCAACAGTTGCACGACTGTCCTGCGGTCCGCTCAGATATCGGGTTGATGAGCCATTTAGCCCGTGCGGATGAGCGCGCTTGCGATTACACCGTACGGCAACTCGAAACCTTCGCCGCCGCCGCCGCTGGCTTACCCGGCGAACGGTCGCTCGCCAATTCCGCCGGCATCCTGAGCTGGCCGCAAACGCATTTCGATTGGGTGCGGCCCGGCATCATGCTGTATGGCGCCTCGCCGTTCGTGGACAGTCTCGCTCCCGACGAAGATTTGCGCCCCGTGATGACGCTGAGCACTCGGTTGATCGCGATCAATCGCTTGCGAAAAGACGAGCCGGTCGGCTACGGCGGAACCTGGACTTGTCCCGAAGACATGGATGTCGGGGTAGCGGCGGCCGGTTACGGCGACGGTTATCCCCGCCACGCCCCCTCCGGGACGCCGGTGCTGATCAACGGTCGCGAGGCGACGCTGATCGGGCGGGTGTCGATGGACATGATCACTCTCGATCTGCGCCGGCATCCCGAGGCGCGAATCGGCGATCCAGTGGTGCTGTGGGGCGAGGGATTACCGGTGGAACGCATCGCACAACTTGCGGACACCATTTCTTATACCTTGTTATGTGGAGTAACGGCGCGCGTGAAGCGCGAAGTGATTCCAGCCGATGGTTAACAAAGGCCGCGCGGTCTACGTCTGCACCGAATGCGGCGCGCAAGCCAGCAAATGGTCCGGTCAGTGCGGCGACTGCGGCGCCTGGAACACGTTGCAAGAAACGCTGGTTACGTCATCAGCCACCAAGACGGCGACAAAACCCGCCGGCTATGCGGGCGCGGTGGCTGGCGCCGAGGTTCGCACTTTGGCCGAAGTGGATGCGGCGGCGGAAATCCGCCAGTCCTGCGGCAACGGCGAGCTGGATCGCGTGCTGGGCGGCGGTCTGGTCAACGGCTCGGTGACCCTGATCGGTGGCGATCCCGGCATCGGCAAATCCAC
>DEHU01000293.1:0-4972 GCA_002352125.1 Competibacteraceae bacterium UBA2792
ACCGTGCTGGAAAGCCTGTCGGAAAAGGTCGATCAACTGGTAGTCGGCGGCGGCATCGCCAATACCTTCCTCAAAGCCGTCGGCAAGAACGTCGGCAAGTCGCTGTGCGAGAATGACTTGGTGCCAACGTCGCAGGCGCTGCTAGAGAAAATGAAGGCGCGCGGCGCGAATATTCCGATCGCGGTAGATGTAGTCTGCGGCAAAAAGTTCGACGCTGCCGAGCCAGCAGTATTGAAAGATGCCGATGCAGTCGCCGACGACGACATGATCTTCGACATCGGCCCGAAGAGCGCTCAGGAGCTGGCCGATATCATCATGAAGGCCGGCACCGTTGTATGGAACGGCCCGGTCGGCGTGTTCGAGTTCGACCAGTTCGGCGAAGGCACCAAAACCGTCGCCATGGCAATCGCCAACACCAAGGCATTCACCTTGGCTGGCGGCGGCGATACCATCGCGGCGATTCAGAAATACGATATCTACAGCAAGGTGTCCTACATCTCCACAGCAGGCGGTGCATTCCTGGAGTTTCTGGAGGGTAAGGTACTACCCGCCGTCGAAATCCTGGAGACCCGAGCTAAGGATTAATGCCGAAGTCTCGGGTGAGAAATAGCAAAACGGGCGACCATCAGGCCGCCCGTTTTCGTTATGGCGAGGTGCTCCCTTTCTCCCTAAGGGGTGGAGCGACATTATCATCATAAACCTGTTGCATAGAATATTGCATTCAACAAAATTGCTATAAAAGCTTTCAGAAAGCTAACTGGCAAATGGCCAAAGCGCTACTGGTGCGTTTTGTCGAACGCGTGCTAGATGCTGTTCCGTGTAAAGAGGTTCCCAAGTCGTTGAACGGGTTGAATGCGTAGACAGAAATTTCAGTAGCGACGTCCACCGCCACCGTAGCCGCCGCCACCGCCGCCACCGTAGCCGCCACCGCCACGCTTCCCGCCGCCGTAACCGCCGCCGCCGCCGCCACCACCGCCGGGGCCTTGTTGGGGACGGGCTTCGTTAACCGTCAAACTCCGGCCCTCCACCTCTTTACCATTGAGGGCGGCGATGGCTGCCTGTGCTTCTCGATCGCTACCCATCTCCACAAAGCCGAACCCCTTCGATCGCCCCGTGTCGCGATCCGTAATAACCTGGGCAGATCGTACCGCACCATGCGCCGTGAACAAGCGCTCCAAGTCGCTGTTGCTAATGCTATAGCTCAGGTTGCCAACATATAATTTCTTGCCCAATTCCAAGACTCCTCAGTGGGATTTTTGCAAAATCGCATACCAGACGTGCCAAACGTAAGTTTGATCGATTAGTTTCACATGAGCATCATGCCGAGTCAATGCTTTGCTCACAAAGCTGATCGAATTCCGCACGGCAATTTCACACAACATATCTTAAAGTAATCGATTATTTTGAAGCCCCGATTGTAACTATCTTCAATCTCTCTCCCTGAAGACGGATTCTATTTTGAACAAATCTTCTTGACGAAACCTATAAATTCTTGATCTCTTGACCAAGAAAAATTAAATAAGATAGATCATACTCTCATGAATTTCCAAGGTCTTAGATCACAAATCGCCATTAACCTACAAATAGTCTTTACCGTTTGTTCAGGACTTAAAAGCTCATAGCGATCAAACATAAATGTGCTTACCAAACACTAAAAAGGAAAGATAGCTACGAAAATCATAAATAAATTACTCGAAAAAATTGACTGTAGACCACTCAGATACTCAATAGAATTTAAAAATCATCTCAAGAAAAAATCGAATTTTTGATTAAAAAATAAAAAGACTTGTTTAACTTCCGAAAATTTTTATGGCAAAAAAAACGGAGAACCTACCAAAAACGCAGAGAAAATCACAAAACCACGTTCCAGAGTTTTCCAATCCGCTGTTGTCGAAAAACAGGAAGGTTGCAAGCGATCAACTAAATGGTGGCTACGGGTGGACTTGAACCACCGACACCGGCATTATGAGTGCCGTGCTCTAACCGCCTGAGCTACGTAGCCTTTGCAGGGAGGGTTGCGAAGGAGCTGGTAATTATCTGTAAACCGAGGCAAAGCGTCAAGCGCAATGCGTCATCGCATCGTTCAAACGTTGAACCGGAAATGCATCACGTCACCTTCCTGGACAACGTAATCCTTGCCTTCCAGCCTCCATTTACCGGCCTCGCGGGCACCGGCCTCACCGTGGTGAGCGATATAGTCAGTATATGCGATCACTTCGGCCCGAATGAAGCCACGCTCGAAGTCGGTATGAATCACCCCCGCCGCTTGGGGCGCAGTGGAACCGGCTCGGATCGTCCAAGCCCGCACTTCTTTGGGGCCGGCAGTGAAATAGGTATCCAGCCCCAACAGCTTGTAAGCGGCGTGAATCACCCGGTCCAATCCGGGTTCAGACAGCCCGTAATCGGCCAGAAACTCGGCCTTATCGGCGTCGTCCAACTCGGCTAGTTCCGCCTCGATAGCCGCGCAGACGGGTATCACTCCAGCGCCTTCCTGTCGGGCGATGTCGGAAACCTGGTCCAACAGCGGATTGTTCGAGAAACCATCTTCAGCAACATTGGCAATGTACAACACCGGTTTGCCGGTCAGCAGAAAGATGTCCCGTAGCGATTGGTGTTCCTCGGCGGCCAACGCCAAGGTTCGCAACGGCGCTCCCGCGTCCAGATGCGCCTGCACCCGCTCCAGCAACGCCTTGCGTTCCAGTGCCTCCCGGCCACCGGCCTTGGCCGCTTTCTCGGCGCGCAACAACGCTTTTTCCACGGTCGCCAGATCGGCCAGCGCCAATTCGGTATTGATCGTCTCGATGTCGGAACGCGGGCTCACCCGGCCGGAAACGTGGATCACGTCATCGTGCTCGAAACAGCGCACGACATGGGCGATGGCATCGGTTTCGCGAATGTGGGCAAGAAACTGGTTACCCAAACCTTCGCCCTTGGACGCACCCGCCACCAACCCGGCGATGTCCACGAACTCGACTGTAGCCGGCACGATTTTCTGCGGTTTGACGATGGCGGCCAACGCATCCAGCCGCGAATCGGGCACCGGCACCACGCCGACATTGGGATCAATGGTACAGAACGGATAGTTTTCGGCCTGAATTCCGGCCTTAGTCAGCGCGTTGAACAGGGTGGACTTGCCGACGTTGGGCAAGCCGACGATGCCGCATTGGATACCCATGTGACTATTCTGATGCTCGGTTCGCAGAAAGGGCCGTCGAAACGGGAGAGACGGTTTCGATGCGACGACTGTGCAGGGTTTGCATGGCCTTGGCCCATTCGCCGGCGACGATGTGTGGCAATTCGCGCAGCGTGTCGGCGATAGCTTGCTCGATCAACGTCCGTTCCGATTGCGGCGGGCGGCGCAGCACGTAATCCAACACGTCGCGGCTATCGCCGGGATGACCGATACCGAGCCGCAAGCGCGAGAAATCGTTGCCACCCAGTTGGGCGATGAGATCGCGCAAACCATTGTGACCGCCGTGGCCACCGGCTTGCTTTAAACGGATCGTGCCCGTGGGCAGATCCAGGTCGTCGTGGATTACCAGAATTTCTGGTAGCGAGATACGATGGAACCGAGCTAGCGCCGCGACCGCATGACCGCTTCGATTCATGAACGTCATCGGCTTGAGCAGCCAAAGCTCTCGATCCGTCAGCGCAATTCGACACGTATCGCCATGAAATTTGGCATCCGGGCGGAAATGCCCGGCGTGTTGGCGAGCCAACTGGTCCACCAGCCAAAACCCGGCGTTGTGGCGCGTTTCCGCATATTGCGGACCGGGATTGCCCAATCCCACCACGAGCCGGAGCGACGGCGACCGTCTGTTCCTCTCGTCTCGCGCCGCAGAAAGGCCGGGAGTGGGGATAGGCGAAGGCAAAGCTCGATTCCGTCCGGCTTCAAGCCGTTGGCGTGGCCGGAGCCGTCGTGCCCGGACCTTCTTCGCCACCGTGGGCGTGATGGATGCTGACTACAATCGCATCCTGGTCGGAGCCAGGAGCGATCTTGTCGGCCAGCTCCACGCCGGTCGGCAGCGGAATCTGCGTCAAATGCAGCGATTCGTTCATTCCCAGATTGACGACATCGACCGCAATGAATTCCGGCAAATCCTTGGGCAAACAGGTAATTTCGATATCGATCAGCGCGCGGCTGACCACGCCGCCATGCTGCTTGACGCCGCGGGACGTATCCTCGTTGACGAAATGCAGCGGCACGTGAACCCGCAACTTGCGATCGGCGCTGACCCGCAGGAAATCAAGATGCAAAATCGTCGGCTTAAATGGATGGCGCTGCAAATCGCGCAACACGACGCTTTCGGTGCGATCACCCAAATTCAAGGTCAGCACATGGGAATAGACAGCCTCGTTCTTCAACTGGTTGAGGACATCCAGGTGATTCAAGATCAGCGGTTGTGGATCTTGCCCGCCGCCGTACAAAATGGCCGGCACTTTGCCGGCGCGGCGCAGGCGGCGGCTCGCACCTTTCCCCAAATCGCCGCGCGGTTCGGCTTTGAGTTCAAACGTGACGCTCATCGAAATTCACTCCATCAGGTTAAAACAAAAACGCGACGCGCCCGCGACCAAGCGCGCCGTTTTGAGCGGTTCCACCGTTCGGCTGGACAGAATAGCTCAAGGCTCACAGAAACAAGGAACTGACCGATTCTTCGAGATGGATGCGGCGCATGGTTTCGGCCAGCAAGCCGGCCACGCTGATCTGGCGGATGTTCGGACAAGCTATCGACTCGGGACGCAACGGGATGGTATCGGTAACGACCAGTTCGTCCAGCGAAGACCTGCGGATGTTCTCGGCCGCCGAACCGGATAACACGGCGTGAGTGCAGTAAGCGCGCACCGAGGCGGCGCCCTGCTCTTTCAATGCCTTGGCCGCCAGGCAAAGCGTGCCGGCGGTATCCACCATATCATCCACCACGATGCAGTGCTGGCCTTCCACGTCGCCGATGACGTGCATCACCTGCGCCTG